>CALFAM010000253.1 GCA_937948815.1 uncultured bacterium | reverse complement strand
TGGTACTGCTCGTTCGGGGCTCCGACCACCATGCTGAACACGGCCTTGGTGGCGTCCCAGTGGACCGAAGGATCCCGTACGGCGATGGCATCGGCGCCTTGGAACGTTGCCGCGACGCCGAAGCCCGCCTCGCGGGTCAGGTTGCGCAGACTTCCGTCCGTCTCCAGCAAGTAGAGGTCACCACCGCGGCCGACGGTGCGCATGGTTGCGCGATGATTGGCGAAGGTCGAGCCGATGGTGGCGAAGTCCGCTGGAATCGGCATCTGCGTGACGAAGAGAATCGGTGCCTCGAGCGCTGGGGGCCCCGAAGACGCGGCCGCCGTGGCCAAGCTCAGGCACAGAAGACCGCACACGATCCTCGGAAGACGTTGCTGTGAACCCTTCAAGACGCACCTCCATATCCATGTGATCGCCGACGTCAGTCGCCAATCATACTAAAATGACGATAATTGGATGCAAGATACCGAGGCGGAGCGCGCGACCCGGTCGGTCGCTCAGTCAGAATGACGGTATCGAGCTGCCGAGATGCTTGCTGATGATCTGATCGAGCTCGCCGCTGGCTTCGAACTGTTCGAGAAAGCTGTCCAGTAGGGGCTTGAGCCGCGATCCCTTCGCCATCGCGAAGCCGTAGTGCTCGGTCTCGGGAAAGGTCACCGCGATCTCCAGATTCGGGCGACTGGCCACGGCGAAGCGGGCGCTGGCTGACTCCATGACCGCGAAATCGACATTGCCATCCGAAACCTCGGCGTACGCGCCGGTTTGGAAGTCGGCTTCCTGGATCTCGCTGGTCACGCCGTGCTCGCGCAGGAGCAGGATCGGACGGCTGCCGCGAACGCCGACACCGACCTTTCCCTGAAGGTCGTCGATCGATTCGATGCCGGATCCGCTCCGCGCGACCACCACGGTAGCGATGTCGAAGTAGGGGCGGCTGAAGTCCACCTGCTTGGCGCGCTCGGGGGTGATCGTCATGGCGCTCGCCACCATGTCGCCCTTGCCGGCCATGAGCGCGGGAAGCAGAGCACCAAAGCCCGGATCTTCGAGCCGCATGAACTCGACATCGAAGCCGCTGGCCGCGGCGAAGGCGACCATGACGTCGATGTCGATGCCGGAGAAGTGCTTGGCGCTACCACGTACCGGGAAAGGGCCGGCTTCCAGGTTGGGTGCGATGAAGGGCTCATCGACCACGGGGAAGACGATGACGGTCAACAGCCCGTCCGCGACCTCCTCGGGTGGGGCAGGCGCTGCCGCCTCAGCCGTGGTCGACGCGGGTTCCTCGCCGCTCGGCCTCGCACAGCCCCATGGCAGAGCCACCAGCAGGAGAAGAGTCGGTAGCAGAGCCCGAAGCGGTGGGCCTTTGCGCGGCATGGGATGCGTTTGCCCCATTGGATCTTGCATGAGTCTCCATCCTGCATTCCCCCCGGAAGCGTGGTCCCCTTGCATCTGGTCACTAGTGTAGCCGAACCCTCGGGCAAAACGGGTGCACGTCGGCTCAAGGGTCGAGTGGCCCAAGGAACGAGAGACTCAGGGGTCGAGTGGCTCGGGGCCGAGGTGGTGGGTGATGATGCGCTCGACACCTTGGTCCGCTCCGAATGACTCGAGGAACTCGTTGACCATGGCGATCAGGCCAGAGCCTTCTCGGGCAGCGAAGCCGTAGACGTCGCGTTCGGGAAAGGCGAAAGCGATCTTCAGGCCGGGCCGGGCGGCGAGACCCGAGCGGGCGCTGGCGGATTCCATGATCGCGAAATCAGCCTTGCCGTCCGAGACGTCGGCATAGGCGCCAGTTTGAAACTCGGCTTCGATCAGCTCGACATCGACGTCGTGAGACGCGAGCAAGGCCACGGGAAGGCCACCGCGTGCGCCGACCCCGATCTTGCCGTTGAGATCGGATATCTGTGCGATGTCGGAGTCCTTGCGGGTGACGATGACGGTGGACACCGTGAAGTAGGGATTGCTGAAGTCGATGATCTGGTCGCGTTCTTCGGTGATGGTGAGCGCGCTCGCGATCATGTCGCCCTGGCCGTCGATCAAGGCCGGAATCAGGTCGCCGAAGCCGGGGCTCGCCAGGCGCAAGAAGGAGACTTCGACACCGAGATGCTCGGCAAACGCGGCCATGACGTCGACGTCGATGCCCATGAAGCGGTCGACGCCCCCACGCATGGGCAGCACGCCAGCCTCCAGATTGGGTGCGACGAAGGGCTCGTCGACCATCGGAAAGACGATGACGTCGAGCACGCCGTCCGTCAGCTCGGGAATCGAAGCGTATGGGGCGGGCGGATCTTCGGCTTCGGGGGAGCCGCACGCGGTCGAAGCACCCAGCGCCACGATGAGCAGCGCGAGGCCGGCCAGCGGGCGACGAGCCCTATTGGGCACCGGATAGCGCCCCGCGGATTTCCTGGGCATCGGGACTCCTCGGACGAGAAACGTTGCGTGGTTCGGGTATCAGTCTACTGGAGCGCGGCAGCATGCGCTCGAAATTTGGCGCGGTGCTTGGATTCCCGGGCGCCGCGTATACTCGCCGCCATGGTGGACACCAGCACTCGTGGCGCCCTCGACCTGGGCGCCTTCGACCTCTTGAGCTTCGATTGCTACGGCACGCTGATCGACTGGGAGACCGGCATCCTGACCGCCCTTCGCCGGCTGCTCGGTCCTGCCGCGGATGCGGTGTCGGATGATTCGCTTCTCGGGCTGTATGCACGCTTCGAGGCGAAAGCGGAGCACGGTCCCTATGCACCGTACCGTGACGTCCTGGCGCGCGTCGCCGACGACATTGCGAGCGAAGTTGGGATCACCTTGGCTGCGGGCGCACGGGAGCAGCTTGCCGAGTCGGTGGCCACATGGCAGCCGTTTCCCGACACCGTCGACGCATTGAAGCGGCTGGCGAGCCGCTACCGGCTGGCGATCATCTCGAACGTCGACGACGCGATCTTCGCGCACACGGCGGCTCGCCTGGGCGATCCATTCGACGAGGTCGTCACGGCCCAGCAGGTGGGCGCCTACAAGCCTTCACATGCGGTTTTCGAGACCGCCCGTGCGCGGTTCGACCTCGCTCCGGGTCGTTGGCTGCACGTTGCACAGAGCCTGGTCCATGACGTCGCGCCCGCCAACGCGCTCGACATCCCGAGCGTGTGGGTCGACCGTCGGGGCGGCCGAGGCGGTGGCGCCGCCGGCGTGCCGAAAGGCGGGGCACGGCCCGACCTGGTGGTGCCGGATCTCACGACGCTCGCGGATCGCGCAGGCGTCTGAGGCTTCCCGGCAGGATTCACGATGTCGAAGGAGACCGTTTCGAAGGCAACCGTCGGTCTCCTCTCTGCGTAGACAGTAGGCTCGGAGCCCGCAATCTCGTTGACCCTTCCGGCCCTGTGCGTCGCCTTCATCGCGTCGCGCCCATTGAGGCCGATGTTTCACGGCAACCGTTCGGAGACCCCCATGCGTTCAATCTTCTGCGCCCTCCTCGCCCTGCTGCCGCTCGCCATGGCGACGGCGGTTCTTGGTGTCGACACCACCGACACACGCTTGCTCAGCGATCCGGCGATCAGCGCCCGTCACATCGCTTTCGTTTATGCCGGGGACGTGTGGGTGGCCGGGCGCGATGGGACGGGTGTGCGACGGATCACCAGTCATGCCGGGAGCGAGGCCAATCCACGTTTCTCGCCGGATGGCTCGATGATCGCGTTCAGCGGCACCTACGATGGCAACGTCGATGTCTACGTGGTCGCGGCTACGGGCGGCGAGCCCCGGCGCTTGACCTGGCATCCGGGAACCGACCGGGTCCAGGGCTTCACGCCGGACGGCAAGGCCGTGCTCTTCGCCTCCCAGCGAGCGGTCCACACGCGGCGCTTCGCCAAGCTCTACACCGTGCCGACCGAGGGCGGCTTTCCGACCGAGCTGCCGATTCCTCATGCGTCGCGCGGCAGCTACTCCGGCGACGGCACGAAGATCGCCTACAACCCGCTCGGCGACCGCTTTCGCCAGTGGAAGGGCTATCGGGGCGGCACCGCCAGCCGGATTTGGATCTACGACACGGGCGACCACGGTGTGGTCGAGATTCCGCGCCCGCCGGAGCGCTCGAATGATGTCGAGCCCATGTGGCTGGACGGCACCGTCTACTTCCTCTCGGACCGCGCCGGCGAGATCAACCTGTTCCGCTTCGACATGGCAGGCGGGACGGTCGAGCAGCTCACCGAGCACGACCAGTTCGGAATCGAGCACGCGTCCACCGACGGCCAGACCATCATCTACGAGCAAGCAGGATGGCTTCACACCTGGGCGCCCGCGACCGGCGCCAGCACGCGGCTGGCGATCGGTGTGGGTGCCGACCTGACCGAGACCCGGGCACGGTGGGCAAATGGGCCGGAGTACATTCGGGGTGGCTCGCTCTCGCCCTCGGGCGCGCGGGCGGCGCTCGCGTTCCGCGGCGAGATCGTGACGGTGCCGGCCAAGAAGGGGGATGTCCGCAATCTGACCCAGAGCCCGGGAGCCCACGACCAGGAGCCAGCCTGGTCACCGGACGGTGCGAGCGTGGCGTACATCTCGGATGCCTCCGGGGAGAATCAATTGGTCGTCGCACCGCAGGACGGAAAGGGCGAGGCCAAGACGTTCGGTCTCGAAGGCGCCGGCTTCTACGAAGACCTGCGTTGGTCGCCAGACGGCAACCACATCAGTTACACCGACAACTCCTTCACCCTCTACGTGCTCGATCTGGCAACCGGTGAAGCGCGCAAGGTGGCAGCCGAGCCGGTCTACGGGCCGTTCAAGCGACTGACCCACCACTGGTCGCCGGATTCGCGCTGGCTCGCCTACACCTTGACGACCCCGGTCTACATGGGGCAGGTGTGGCTCTACGACCTCGAGAGCGGCAACGCCCACGCAGTGAGCGATGGGCTGTCCGACGTCTCCGAGCCGGTCTTCGACCAGAGCGGCAAATACCTCTACTTCCGTGCCTCGACCGACGCCGGGCCGGCCTTGGCGTGGTTCGCCATGTCGAATGCCGACGTCGATGTCACGAACACGCTCTACGTTGCCGTTCTCGACGCGGATGAACCGTCGCCTCTGGCCAAGGAGAGCGACGAGGAGAAGGTTGCGTCGGCGGACGACGAAGCTGCTGACGATGGCGCGGAGGGCGCCGAGTCGCCGGATGATTCGGGTGACGACGCGACCACGGTGACGGTCGACTTCGATGGCCTCGACCAGCGAATCCTCGCGCTGCCTGTCGAGGTGGCGAGCTACAACAGTCTGACGCCTGGAGACGAAGGGCAGCTCTATTACCTCAAGGGGAGCCCTGCCGGCGCCTTTGGTCAACCCCCCGGCAGCAGCTTGGTGCGCTTCGACCTGTCATCGCGAGAAGAAACGACGCTGCTCGATGGTGCTGCCAGCTTCACGCTGTCGGCCGACCGCAAGAAGATCCTGGTGGTCACCGATGCCGGCAGCTGGCACCTGGCCTCGGCGAGCGGCAAGATCGACGCCGCCAAGTCAAGCCTCGACGTTTCGGGTGTCCAGGTCCGCATCGACCCTCGCGCGGAATGGCGTCAGATCTACGACGAGGCATGGCGGATCAATCGCGACTACTTCTACGATCCGGGCATGCACGGCGCGGACTGGCCCGCCATGCGCAAGAAGTATGCGCAGTTCCTGCCGCACCTCGCCGACCGCGAAGATCTCAACCGCGTGCTCCGCTGGCTCTCCTCGGAGCTGGCGGTGGGGCACCATCGGGTCGGCGGTGGCGATGATCTGGTTGCCCGCGACCAGGTCCCCGGCGGCCTGCTCTGCGCCGACTTCACCATCGACGCAGGACGCTACCGTTTCGCCGAGGTTTTCGGTGGTTTGAACTGGAATCCCGACCTGCGGGCGCCACTCACCGAGCCGGGTGTCGGTATCAAAGCGGGCGAGTACCTGTTGGCGGTCAACGGTCGCGAGCTCGAAGAGCCGGACAACCTCTATCGGCATTTCGAGAACACGGCCGGCCAGATCGTCTCGCTGACGGTCGGTCCCGAGCCATCGCACGACGGGGCCCGCACGGTCGAAGTGGTGCCGATCGAGAACGAGGCTTCGTTGCGCAACCGTGCCTGGGTCGAGGGCAACCTGCGCAAGGTCCATGAAGCCACGGACGGCCGGGTGGCCTATGTCTACGTACCGGATACCTCGCTCGGCGGGCACACCTACTTCAAACGCTACTTCTTCCCGCAGGCCGACAAGCAGGCGATCATCGTCGACGAGCGTTTCAACGGCGGCGGCCAGATCGCCGACTACTACATCGACATTCTGCGGCGTCCGTTGCTCTCCTGGTGGGCAACCCGCTACGGCCAGGACTTCAAGACGCCGCTGGCGTCCATTCAAGGCCCGAAGGTCATGATCATCGATGAGACAGCGGGCTCGGGAGGCGACATGCTGCCGTGGATGTTCCGCAAGCTCGAGCTCGGCCCGCTGGTCGGCAAAGCGACCTGGGGTGGCCTGGTGGGTATCCTGGGTTTCCCGACGTTGATGGACGGGGGCGGCATCACGGCGCCAAACCTGGCGATCTGGACGGAGGAAGGATTCATCGTCGAGAACGTCGGTGTGCCGCCGGACATCGAGGTCGAGCAGTACCCGGCTGACGTGATCGCCGGCCGCGATCCCCAACTCGAGAAGGCGATCGAAACCGCCCTCGAGATGCTGGAAGCCGATCCGCCGGTCACGCCGACCCGGCCGCCCTTCCCGGTCCGTGCCTTGCCAGGTTCGCGGACGGGAGGCCGCTAAGCGGCGCCCTGCCTGCCTAGCCCTTGTCTGGCTGATCGTCGGTGATGCGTGGGGCGACGAACCCTTCCATCACCGCTTTGGCGAGCAGCGAGGGGGGAAGGAGCCCCTGGGCGAGAATGAAGTCGTGGAACGCTTGGCGGTCGAACGGATCGCCAAGCCGACGCTCGACCTCGGCCCGCAGCTCCATCAGCCGGGTGTAGCCGCAGAAGTTGGCGGTCGCTAGCGCGGGTGACCAGAAGGTGTAGCGTTCGACATTGACACTGGTGAACGCGAAGAGAATGCGCGTGAGAGAGTAGAATGAAGGGAATGAGCAACCCTTCGACCCTTTCGGGCAATCTGATTCAGCGCTTTCTCGGCACGCTGCGCTTTCCCCAGCTCTTCGTGGTCGCAGCCCTCTTGTTCGCGATCGACATGGTGGTGCCGGACGCCATTCCCTTTCTCGAGGAGCTCATGCTGGCGGTCTTGACGGTCCTGCTCTCCCAGTGGAAGAAGCCGCGGGGAGCCGAGGCAGCACCATCTGACAACGATGCGGCCCACGCAGGGGCACCCAAGCCGCCACCCAAGAACGTCACGCCTCCGGACGAACGGCCGGAACCTTCTTAGCGGTGGGAGGCGGTTTGCTGTGACGCTCGGCACGACGCGTGCCGAGCGGATGGGGGTGGCCGACGCGTCGGCCACCCATGGACAGCAAGCTGGTCGTTGTGCGGTGCTTCAGACCACGCCGTACGAGAGCATCGCGTCGGCGACCTTGATGAAGCCTGCGAGATTGGCGCCCTTGACGTAGTTCACGAAGCCGTTCTCGCTTTCGCCGTAGGTGACGCACTTCTCGTGGATCTGGGTCATGATCTCCTGCAAGCGGCGATCGACCTCTTCGCGCGACCACGCCAGACGCTGCGCGTTCTGGGCTTGCTCGAGACCGGAGACAGCGACGCCCCCCGCGTTGGCCGCCTTGGCGGGTCCGAAGAGGACCTTGGCGTCGAGAAACGTGTTGATTGCTTCGAGATTGCTCGGCATGTTGGCGCCCTCTGCGAGGGCGCGCAGGCCGTTCTTGACCAGAAGCGCGGCGTCATCGCCATCAATCTCGTTCTGGGTGGCGCAGGGAAAGGCCAACTCCACGGGCACCGACCACGGCCGTTCCCCCGCGTGGTAGGTGGCGTTCGGAACGTGGTCGGCGTACTCGGAGATGCGGCCGCGGCGCACTTCCTTGAGGTCCTTCAACCAGGCGAGCTTCTCGGCGTCGAAGCCGTCGGGGTCGTGAATGAAGCCGCCAGAGTCCGAGACCGTCACCACCTTGGCATCGAGGTGGAGAAGCTTCTCGACCGCGTAGAGCGCGACGTTGCCTGAGCCAGACACCGAGCAGAGCTTGCCGGCGAGGCCGTCTCCTGTACGTTCCAGCATGCGCTGCATGAAGTAGACACAGCCATAGCCGGTGGCCTCGGTGCGGATCAGACTGCCGCCATAGCTGATGCCCTTGCCGGTCAAGATGCCGGCCCAGCGGTTTTCCATTCGCTTGTACTGGCCGAACATGTAGCTGATCTCGCGGCCGCCGACGCCGATGTCGCCGGCCGGGACGTCGGTGCTTTCGCCGATGTGCCGGTGCAGCTCGATCATCAGCGAATGGCAGAAGCGCATGACCTCACGGTCGCTTTTCCCCTTCGGGTTGAAGTTCGAGCCGCCCTTGGCACCACCCATTGGCAGTCCGGTGAGCGCGTTCTTGAAGACCTGCTCGAAGCCGAGGAACTTGAGCACCGAGAGATTGACGTCTTGGTGGAAGCGCAATCCGCCCTTGTAGGGGCCGATCGAGTTGTTGAACTGCACCCGCCATCCGCGGTTGGCGCGGATCTCACCATTGTCGTCTTCCCAGGTGACCCGGAAGATGATGATGCGATCCGGCTCGGTCATGCGTTCGAGGATCTGCGCGTGTTTGTACTTGGGGTTCTCTAGGACGTAGGGCATCAAGGTCTCGATGACCTCGCGTACGGCCTGGTGAAATTCCTTCTCGCCCGGGTTGCGGCGTACCAATCCGCGCATGAAACTTCTGATCTCGCCCCTAACCTTGCGGTCCATCAGCGCGTCTCCGTGTGTGAAGGTAGGTCTGCCTCGACGACTTGATCAAATTGAATCTGGGAAGCGGCGGCAGTTTATCGGATCTTCTCTTGCGGCGGTGATGATCCTGTGGGCTTTTCTGCGCTCAGGGCGAACGGCGCGAGGGTCCTTGCTGCTTCGCGGCATCAAGGCGCGCGAGGGTACATCGCGGTTACGGGTTGCTAACTACTGGTAGGGCGTAGATTAGAGAATTTCCGCAGTGCGGCAAAATGGGCTTGACAGTCATGCCGCACTGCGGTATTTTCTCTCTATGCCGCGATGCGGCAAGCCTCAGGTGCCCACAGTCCGGGCCCGACGGCAAGGACAAGCAGTACCCACCATCCCGTCACGGGATGTGAAGCATAAGGAGAGCATCATGAGCACCACGAAGAGCACGACCGAGAATGCAACCCCCAAAGCCAGCCGCACGCGCAAGGTCGCGGCCACCAAGAAGGCCAGCGTCAAGAACGTGACGGCCGAGACGAGCGTGGTCGAGGCTGTCGAGCAGACCGTCAGCGACGCCGTGGAGACGACCCAGGAGACAGTCGTGGCTGCGGCCGACAGCCTGGCCGCTTCGGCACGCCAGACCGCCGCCGATCTGACCCGCAGTGGCTCTGAGGCGCTCGAAGAGACCCGCACCCAGATCGACGATGCCGTTCGCCGTGCCGGCAAGATCGGGCGGGAGGTCTACCTCGCCGGCCTCGGTGCGGTGGCGACGGTCGATGAGCGCGGTCGCGCCTTTTTCAGCGAGCTGGTGCAGGAGGGCGAGAAGGTTGCGCCCAAGCGAGCGCCGGCGCCGCTGCGGACCGCGGGTGATCGGATCAAGAAGCTCGGCGGCCGGGTCGAGTCGATGGTCGGCCAGGGCGTACAGACTGGTCTCGAGCGCGTAGGTGTTCCGTCGCGCCGCGAGATCCACCAGCTCACCAGCCGCATCGAGGCGCTGAGCGCCAAGATCGATCAGCTCGGCGCCTGAGCCCCAGGACGTTCGACTGCTCGCACCTGAAGGGGGCCGCTCGGATCACCCGCTCGGCCCCCAGCCTTTCCCACCTCCCAAGATCTTCATCTGCCACAGCCTCGCCTGCGACAGCCTTACGTGCTCGGGGAGGCTCGATCGCGGCCAGTCCCCGCCACGATCTCCTGCTTCCTCCGGCAGCACATCACAATGGGCCGATCACTCTGTGCCGGTCGTCGGCAGGCCGCGTGGCGCCCGCAAGAGTGTCAGGCAGTCTTTGACGTCATTCCGCTCCACAGCTTGAGCGTCCACACAGCAGACCATGCCGTGCGTGGCGAGGTTGTCTGGCTCGTACCATTCGACGCAGTGGCGGCCAGGCCCGCACGATGCGGCCAGGGTCGGTTCGATCCAGTGCCCGCCACCAGGCTCGTAGGTTCCAGATGCTTGGGATTCGCTCAGCAGCACGAAGGCCAGTGCGAGGGTGACGAGCAACAGCAGCTTTCTCATGGTGGTGTCCTTTCTGTTAGCGACGCGTGCGCAGCCCTGCGCGCACGGCCTGGATGGATGCCATGACTGGTTCGCGCAAAGTGATCCCGAGAGGTGTCACGAAGGCGCGAGCGCTGCGCGGCAGCGCGTGAGCAAGGCCTGACTCTGCTGGACGATCCGGCCGTCGGACTGGGCGACCCAGCGGTCGATCTTCGGCGCGATCAGGCGGACCGCTTCGGCGCAGCGTCCGCTTGCCTCCAGGAGCTTTCCGAGCGCGATCGCGGGGCGTCCGTAGTAGCGAAGCTCGTGCTCCGGGCCCAAGGCGGGTGAGCGCTCCGCCACGTCGAGGGCATTGCGCAGCGCGGCTTCGGCGGCCTCGAGATCGCCGGTTTGGCGAAGGGCGTGCCCGAGGTTGGTCAAGGGTGCTACGCGATCGTAGAAATCGCTTCCGAACGAGGCCGCGAACTGTGCATCCGCCTGGCGCCAATGCTCGATGGCTGCCTGCAGCCGGCCGGCCCGAGCGTGAAGCTGGCCGAGGTTGGTGTCCAGGCGGGCCATGACGGCGTGGGTCGGTCCGAACCGCTGGACGTAGGTGTCACGGGCTTCCTGGTAGAGGGCCAGTGCGCCTTCCGCGTCCTCGAGGTTGGCGAGCACCTGGGCTCGCTGCAAGATGGCTTTCGATACTTCGGGTTCGGTGCTGTCGAAGCCCGTGCGACCGAGGGCCAGCGCTTCCGCCGAGAAAGGGTCGGCGTCGGCCCAGGCATCCCGCATGCAGAGCAAGCTGACCTGATTGTTGAGGCTGCGGAGCAGCAGTGACGGCATGTCCTCGGCGTGCCGGCGGGCGAGGGCGATGGCCGCTTCGCCATGGGTTTGTGCCTCGTCCCATCGCAGCGCTTCCCGAGAAGCGGCGGCCATGCCATCGAGGCTGTCGGCGATCTCGCTCGACTGCTCGTCGAAGAGCGTTCGGCGCAGGGTGAGTGCCTGTTGGTGAAAATCGAGCGCCCGATCGAAGGCGCCTAGATCGAGGTAGAGCCAGCCGAGCGTGGCGAGCACCGAGGCCCGGGTCGCAGGTTGGCGTGCCAGCTCGCCCTCCAGCCGACTCGCCTGCTGATCGACGGCTTGGCGCAGGCTGAGGTCGACGCCCTCGGCAACGTAGGGTCCCGCATGCTCGAACATGCCGAGCAAGAAGCCGTTCGTCTCCTGGAGCTTGGCCTGCTCGGTCTCGAGCCGGTGCTGGCTGGCGCGCAAGGTGCGGGCGAAGTGTGCCAGCGAGACGATCAGCGTCAAGGCGAGCACGATCGCGGCGATCGTCGCGGCGCTCGCCAGGCGGTGTCGACGCAGCAGCTTGCCCGTGCGATAGCGCCAGGTGCCGCGGCGGGCGCTGATCGGCAGGCCGCGCAGGTGTCGGTCGAGATCTTCCGCGAGCTGCTCGGCGGAGCCGTATCGCGCTTCGGGATCGGTGCGCAGCGCTTTGAGCACGATGGCGTCGAGGTCGCCCGCCAGCTGCCGCGCCAGCTTGCGGGCTCGGTGGCCTACGGTTGGCTCGCGGCCGGGGTCGGTCGACGCCGCTCGAGCGACCACTGCTGCGCTCGGGCGAGCGGGTTCGGTGCTGACGAGGTCTTGCTCCGCTCGCCACGGCGACAGCCCCTCGAACGAACGCGGCAACGTGTCGGTCAAGAGCACGAAGAGCAGGACGCCGAGCGAGTAGATGTCCGTCGCGGTCGAGATCGACTCGCCGCGGATCTGCTCCGGGCTGGCGTAGTTGAGCGTCAGCAGGCGCTGCCAGGGCGCGGTGGGGTCGACCGAATCGTCGGTACCCACGGTCTCCGGATCCAAGATCTTGGCGATGCCGAAGTCGAGCAGCTTGGGAGTGCCGTCCGCAGTCACCAAGATGTTCGAGGGCTTGAGATCCCGGTGTACCACCAGGTTGCGGTGGGCATAGTGAACGGCCGCGCAGATCTCACGAACCAGGGCGACCCGCTGCGAAACACTGAGGCCCTGCGTGGTGCAGTGTTGATCGATGTGGCTGCCCTCGACGCGCTCCATGACCAGGTAGGGCGCACCGTCCGGCGTGGTGCCGCCATCGTAGATGTGGGCGATGCCCGGATGCTCGAGCAGCGCCAAGATTCGGCGCTCCGCGCGGAAGCGGCGGGCGACATCCTTGCGTTCGGAGCCCGAGGCGATCACCTTGATCGCGACATCTCGCCGAAAGGTCTCGTCATCCCGCCGGGCGGCATAGACCGTGCCCATGCCGCCACGGCCGATCTCGCCGAGGATCTCGTACGGGCCCAGGCGATCCGGGATCGGCGCCGGTGCCGGCTGCATGCGAGGCAGGTAGCTGCCGAGATCATCCAGGAAGCTGCCAGCCTCTGCATCGGCGCTCAGCCGCCGCTCGACCGCATGGCGCAGTTCGCGGTCGTTGGCACACGCCCGGTCGAGGAATGCTGCACGGGCCTCGGATGAGAGGTCCGCGACTTGCTCGAAGAGCGCGTTGATACGTTTTCCGCGCGTGCTCAAGACAACGAGGAGTCGCGCAGGTATTCGAACAACCAGGCGCGCGCCGTGCGCCAACGACGCGCCACCGTGGCGCCAGACACCCCCATCACTTCTGCGACCTCCATCTTTTTCATGCCGCCGAAAAACCGCATCACAACGAGGTCGGCGAGCTCGGCGTCTTCTGACTCGAGCGCCCGCAAGGCGTCATCGAGTGTGAGCAAATCGGGATGCTTGGGGTCGGCGACGTCGAACCCTTGCTCGATGGGAATGCGCAGCGTGCCGCGGCCGCGCTTGAGAGAAGCCTGCTTGCGTGCGTGATCGAGCAGCACGCGACGCATGGTCCGCGCCGCGACGGAATAGAAGTGCGCGCGATCTGCGAACCGCGCGCGATCTTGCTGTACGAGACGGAGGAATGCTTCGTGGACCAGCGCTGCGGCATCGAGCGTGTGGTCTCGCCGCTCGTCCTTGAGGTAGCTCGCTGCAATGCGAACCAAGCGCTCGTAAACCCCTTCCATGAGGGGGCCGAGGGCGCTCTTGTCGCCGTTCGTCCACGCGGTGAGGAGTTCGGTGATGTCGCCCCGTTCCTGCCGTCCCATGATCCTCCAAAACTCGACCGGTCAACAGACTACCAGGGATCGACTCGGCAAGTCGACGTCGCCTCAAACGGCCCGCACGGCAAACGTTTCAGTCTGGCTGACACCTTTCACCCTGGATTTGCGCGAGCTGAAGGGAGCACCGGCTGGTCGTGAGTCCGTTGGCCAGCCAAGGATCTTGACAACCACAAAGGAGAGACGATGGGAACCGGAAGACGAACCACCAGGCAGCAGCGCATCGTGCCCAGATGGACGCTGCTCGTCGTTGCATCGGCCCTTTCAATGTTGGCAATCGTTCGCTCCGAGGCTGCCCATGCGCAGGTCTCTGGCAAGGAGCTTGGGCCGCCGAGCGCGTCGCGGGCGCTCGCGTGCAAGCTGGGCCACGAGTTGATGTACGACTACGACGGGGTTTTCATCAGCGAGGCCGACGTCCAGACTGTGGAAGATGTTGCCTACCGCACAGCAACCTTGACCGGCCGCGCGACCGTTTCGGTCACGGCCGTGGGGCGTCAGAACGAGCTCTGCACACATGCCGTGAGACTGACGGATGTCGAGGTCGCGGAGATCGTCGGAGACGAGATCGTCGAATCCCTCGGCGAGCACGAGCTTGCTGGTGTGATGGGTGATACCTACTATTTCACGCAGACGAACCGCGGACAGATCGTCGATCTTCTGATCGGTGAGCACGACGGTCCCGAAGTGGTTACCTTCAAGCGCGGCGTGGTCAACGCACTGAATCTCACCTTGCAGACCGGTGAGCAGTACGAGGCGGTCGAAAGTGATATTTCGGGTACCTACCAGGCACGCTACCGGGTTTCCGAAACCGACGAGCAGCTGACCCTTCATCGGCGCAAGCAGTCACAGGACTCGCTTGCGGACAAGGGAGGAATGACGGCGAGCTCGATGGTCGAGTCCATCCAAACGACACGCTTCGCGATCGACAAGGCGGCCGGTTGCCTCACGGAAATCAGCATTGACGAGTCGGTCGTGATTGCCCAACCTGGCGCCGGTGATCCCCCGGTCAGTGATCGCTTCCATCACGAAAAGGTGACGGTTCGCGCCAAGGTCGACATGCGCTTGACGGGCGCCCGGCAAGGGAGCAATGCACCGGCCATGAAGCGGGCATCGCTGGCGAGCGGCATGGTGCGCATTCCGGTGGCCGACCCCATCGTGGTGCCGGATGAGCGAGCGGAGCAAGGTGCAATCATCGACAGCTTGCTCGATCAGCTTCTCGACCGACCGGACCACCGCCAGCTCGCGGTCGCCTTGTCGCGCGCCGTGCGGTTGGACCCGGATGGTATCGCGCATCTCGGAAGATTCATGAGCCGAACCGACCTGCCGCGCGCGCTGGCACGTACCCTCGGCTCGGTCCTGGTGCACGAGGAGAGTGAGGCCGCGCAGGCGCTGCTGTGGGAGCATTTCTTCGTGCGTGAACGCGACGAAGAGACCCGTACGATGGTGATCGCGCTGAGCACCACGATGTCCGCACCCGGCTCGCGCTGGGTCGACGCCATCGCATCGCTTGCCGCCGATCCGTCCGGTCCCCACTGGGTGCCAGCGTCGTTGGCCCTCGGTGCCTACGCCCACACGCTTGGTGGTACAGATGCCACGCGGGCCGAGGCGATCGTTGCCAGGCTCGTCTCGAAGCTGCATCGAGCGACCAGCCATGCCGACACCCAGATCTATCTTCGGGCGTTGGGCAACGCTGGCGACCCCGACACCTTGCCCCTTCTGCTGCCGTACCTCCGCTCGAGCCAGCCGTACGACCGTCTGGCAGCCGCGACGGCGCTGCGCAAGATCGAGTCACCCGAGGTCGACGAGGCATTCCTCGCGCACTACCCGCGTGAAGCGAATCACTCGGTTCGTGAGGCGATCGGCCGCACCATGGCGCGACGCGCGGTGCGCGGTGTTTCGTCGATCTCGGTGCCGACCAAGGACGTGCTGGTCGACTGGTCCTGGGAAGACACGTTCGGCGGCAATATCGCGAACGCCACCTTCAGTGCTTCGGCGCGGGTCGAAGACGAGCCCTACCTCGTCGACCTGCAGCTCGATGCTGGAGCCCGGGTCTTTGGCTTCGACTTCGATCTGGTCTCGGTAGAGTTCCTCACCGAGCAGGCGAGCGCCGAGGACCGCCGCTTCCGCTTCTTCGTCCAGCTTGGTGACAACGAGGTCGCGAACCTCGACGATACCGAGACGTGCTCGATCGATGGCGAGAATACGGTCTGGGAGACCTCGATCGATCTCTTCGAGTTCGAGTCGCAGCCGATCCCGGTCGCCGGTCCACTGACATTGCGATTTACGGTCGAGGGTGCGCTCGAGTTCTACATCAACTTCTTGCGTGCTGGAGAGTGGTGCTCGAATGATGGCAACCTCCGCATGGGGCTCGCGCCTGGCGTCGGCTTCTACGTAGATGGCTATGCCACGCTCTCGCTGGTGTTCGTGCGCGGCGGTGTCGGCATCGATGGTCATGTGATCAGCGTCGACTTCCCGGTCGTCGCCGATGCCGAGATGATCCAGCAGAACGCGCCGACCGTGTGCTTCCAGATCGACGCACGGCTGCGGGCGGGTGATATGGAGCTCTATGCATGGGGACAATGGCGCCCTCTCTTCGGCGGCTGGATGCCTGACCCGCGGCCGCATTGGACGCTGTGGTCCTTTACCTTGGCGGAGGTCACCTGGAACTTGTTGGCGGAGTGTGGCGGGAGCAATCCGAATCTCCGTTGCCTGCAGGACGTTCTCTGGTGGGATGGCACGATCATCGATCCAGTTTTCGACGCGCCAAATTGTGTGGTTCGGACCCCACCGGCTGGCTCGAGTCCCTTCATCGCGAGCAATGCCTACTACATCGAGGCTGACTCGGACTGCCCCGAAGACATGCCGTGGGATGGTGTCGGCTGCTTGGTCGACAATGTTTCGGTGCGACCGGGCACGAGCGTGACGTTGCGGAGCGTCAACGGCTTGCCGCAGCTCGAGTTTGCAGTCTTCGGGCTGCCGCTTCCCGAAATTCCGCCCTGTCCAGCGGGATGGCAGAACGTCGGCATGACGGAAGATTCCCGAACCTGTGAAACGACACCGCCGCCAGGATTCTCGGGGGACGACTTTTTCTTGGAGAGCGCCGGCCCGTTCTGGTCCCGGCTCTACCTGGACGGGGATGGCCGTTGCATCGAGGGCAACATCGACCGCACGGGCTGCTGGCTCGGCGACGCCCCGGTCGGGACGGTCGGCAATTTCTTGGCGAATCCCAATCTCTTTGTCTATACCGAACCGTGATGATGGGCCAGCTCTGCGCGTGAGCCATTGCCCTTCAGGGCGGAGGCCATCCGGCTGACGCCTTGCTCATGACGTCGCGACCGGGGAGCGTCGGTGCTCTCCGGTCGCGTCTTCGTCTGGCGAGATGCCATCGCCCGGTGCTGGCCGTGCGCGAGCTCAGACGTCGGAGTCCCACCGATAGCGGCGGAGGTCGATTCGTCCTGCGAGATCGAAGACGATGTCTTCTGCTTCCAGCATGGCCCGCTGCAAGCCCTCGGGGCCCGTGTCTCTCCGCTGGCTGATTTCTCCCTTGGCGTTGATCACGCGATGCCAGGGGACATCCTCGCCTTGGTCCCCACGCAGGGCAAAGAGGGCGTAGCCCACCTGGCGGGCATGACGTGGCTGGCCGGCAAGGGCCGCGACCTGGCCATAGGTGGCGACGCGGCCGGGTGGGATCTGGCGCACCACATCGTAGAAGCGTTCCCACCCAGCGTCTCGATCCGGACGCGGTATCCTTCTCACCATGACGCACGATCCTACCGCCAGTGGAACGCCCTCCACCGATGATGGCGCGCCGACGCCGGAATCCCTGATCTTGACCAGCGTGCGGTCGACCTTCGGTCGTCAGCGGGCGCTGGCCGAGCGTGCCCTTTCACAGGTCGACGATGCGGCCTTTTTCACCGTGGCCGGAGACGACGCAAACAGCCTCGCGGTGCTCGCGCAGCACATCGGGGGCAACCTGCGATCACGCTTTACCGACTTCCTCACCTCGGACGGCGAGAAGCCGGATCGGCATCGAGATCAGGAATTCGAGATCGGAGACGACGCCGACCGCGACGAGATCTTGGTGCGGTGGGCGCGTGGATGGGGCTGCCTCGAAGAAAGCTTGGCCGCCTTGGAAGCCGGCGATCTCACACGAACGGTGACCATTCGCAGTGAGCCCTACTCGGTGGTCGAAGCCCTGCTGCGTGCCTTGGACCATATCGCCTATCACGTTGGACAGATTGTGCTCCTCGCGCGCGATCACTGCGGCACCTCGTGGCAGACCTTGTCGGTGCCACGGGGCGGGAGTCAGGCCTACGCGGATGCCGTGCGGCGGGGCGAAGTCAGCCAGCGGCAGGTTCGCATCGGCCGCGAGACCTGACTGGGTGATAGGCTGTCGCCTTACCCGGCTTCCGATTGGGTGCCCAGACCCTGGCCCGCACTCGTCCCTAACGTGACCCTGGCATTCCGAGACCTAGGTGCCTTCTGACCTTTGTGCCCCGTGACCCGGATCTGTACAGACGGGCAGCTCATTGCCGAGCGCTTCCGCATCGTCCGCTTCATTGCGGAAGGCGGCATGGGCGAGGTCTATGAGGCCGAGGATCAGATCCTCGGCGAGAATGTCGCGCTCAAGTTTCTGGCCCAGCGGGCGGGCGACGATGCCGACGTGCTGCGCCGCTTCAGCCGCGAGGTGCAGCTCGCGCGCAAGGTGACGCATCCGAACGTCTGTCGTCTCCACGATGTCTACCGGCATACGTTCGACCAGAAGCGTGGCGGGCGAAGCGAAGCGGTCTTCGTGACCATGGAGCTGCTTCCAGGTGAAACCCTCGAAGCGCGGCTCGAGCGCCACGGCCCCTACACCGAAGACGAGACGCTGGCGATCGCCAACCAGCTCGCCGCCGCCCTGACCGCGGCCCACGACGCTGGCGTTATCCACCGGGACTTCAAGACCAGCAACGTCATGCTGGTGCCGCGCTCGGGTGGCGGCGACGAGCGGGTCGTAGTGACCGACTTCGGTCTCGCGCGCTCCTTGGCCACGGGTTCGGGAACGCATCGGCTCACTGGCGAAGTCCGCATGATGGGCACGCCGGACTACATGGCACCCGAGCAACTGCGCGGCGACGACGCCGGCCCCCGGGCGGACATCTACGCCTTGGGTGTCGTGCTCTTCGAGATGGTGACCGGCGAGCGGCCCTACGAGGCTGAGAACACCATGGGGCTCTTGGTCAAGCGAGTCAGCGAGCCTCCCCGCGCGCCGCGAAGCCTGGTTCCGGATATCTCCGCGCGATTCGAAGAGGCCATTCTCGGCTGCTTGGAGCTGGATCCAGAGGCACGTTTGCCCACCGCATATGACGTGGTCGGCGTGCTCTCCGGCGTCTCGGTCGATCGGCTGCGCGACTGGACCGGGCCCGTACCGTCTCTGCCGTCGGTGGCGAGCAGCACCTCGGGGCGCGGTATTGGCTCGCGCTGGCTGTTACCTGCTGGTCTCATCGCCATTGCCCTTGCGGTGGCGCTGGTCTGGTGGTCCCGCGGCAATGGGGGCAGCGAGCCCACCGGCCCGCTGGCGCCGATGCAGCTCACCACGGCACCGGGGCTCGAGCTCGATCCGGCCTTCTCGCCGGACGGAAAATCCCTGGTCTACAGTGGCGACGAGAGCCGTGCATTCGAGCTCTACGTGCAGAGCCTGACCCCAGGCGGTGGCAAGACCCAGCTGACGTTCGGAGGTACGCAGGCTTTCGAGCCGGCGTGGTCTCCGGACGGACGGTGGATCGTGTACCACGCCGCGACCGCGGGAGGGATCTGGCGCGTGCCAGCCGGCGGCGGCGAGCCCGAGCGACTCGCAGGCTTCGGCTCACGCCCAGCGTTCGCCCCGGATGGTAAGACGATCGTCTTCCAGAGCGAAAGCCTGCCGACCCTGGCCGATACCTCGGCGCCGGCACTCGCCCGTTCCCGGCTCTGGTTGCTCGATCTGGAAGGTGGCGAGCCCCGTCCCTTGACCGAGGCCGGCCGACCAGCGGGCGGGCATGCGGCGCCCAACTGGTCGCCGAGCGGCCATCAGATCGTGTTCACGGCCTCGCGCCGAGACAGTTCGGAGATCTGGTCGATCGATCCCCGTGGTGACGACCTCGTGCCGCTGGTGCAAGAGCCTGAGAGTGCCTACGATCCGGTTTTTGCCGCGGACGGCTCAGCGGTCTACTTCTCGGCTCGGCTGCGACAGGTCAACAGTCTCTGGCGGGTGCCGGTCTCGCGGCGCTCCGGCGAGGCGTTGGGACCGCCAGAACAGGTTTCCAACATCGGACTGGCGAGCATTCGTCAGCTCGCAGTCGGAGCGTCCGGTAGCGCGGCCTATTCCGCGCTGGCGACGACCAGTAATCTGTGGAGCCTGCCGGTGGATGCCGAAGGGGTTCCGACCGGCCCGCCACGGGCGTTGACGACGGGGTCGGGGCGCAATAACCGAGCGGTGTTTTCACCAGATGGACGCCGGCTGGCGTATGACCATTGGCGTCTGGGCGTCAACATCGATCTTTGGGTCATGGACCTTGCGACCGGTTCCTCCCGTCAGATCACCACGGACGCGATTTCGAACGGTCAGTCGAGTTGGTTGCCGGACGGTGAGTCGCTCATGTTCCATTCGACCCGCGACGATCGGCGCGGACTGTGGGAGGTGGACCTGGCCACCGCTTCCATCGAGGCCGTCTTGGCGCTCGAGGACGACGTCGATTGGGCGCGTCTCTCCCCCGATGGCGAGCGAATTGCTTACCATGCCCGCTCTGGCGGATCCGTGGTCAACGTCTGGGTCCGGTCACTCGACGATGGACTTCCGCAACGCCTGACATCTGCCGCCGAGCTCGCAGGGTTCCCGGTTTGGTCGCCCGATGGTAAGTATCTCGCATACCAATTGAAGCAGGCTGAAGACAGTCATGTGATGGTGATCGATGCGCAGGGCGGCGAGCCGCAGCAACTAACATCTGGCGCCGGCCAAAGCTGGCCCTTTGGCTTTTCTCCGGACGGCGACAAAGTCGTTTTCGCGGGTCAGCGTTCCGGAGAGTGGAACCTCTGGTGGGTGTCACGAACCTCTGGCGAGGCGCGACGGCTGACAGACGTTGGAAAGCTCGGAACCTATGTCCGCTATCCGAGCTGGTCACCGACCGGTGATCAGATTGTTTTCGAGCTGGCAGAGACGGTTGGTGACGTCTGGATGCTCGATGCATTGCGTTGATTCGAGCAACAAGTCGATGTCGCCTCAGGCTTGGCGTTCGCCAGGTGATTCCTTACGTTTGGCGGCATAGTGACCAGGGGGACTCAGCAGGGGCAAAATGCCCAGAAAAAGAGAAGGGCCCTGTAACAGTGGGAATCCCACTCGAACCTGTACATTGTCTCTGGACAGCAGAACTTGCCGCTCGATGCATGGTAGCCTTCGACACATGGCTATGATCGATCTTGAAAAACTACCGAAGCTGCTCCGAAGTCTCCGGACTCGTACGGGGCGTACCCAAGTCGACGTCGCGGCCGAGGCGGGCGTTCCACAAGCGAACCTGAGCCGATGGGAATCTGGCAAAGTTCGTCCGAGTCTCGAGTCGTTGATCGCGGTTCTCAACGCGCTGAATTTGGACTTCCGGGACATCCAGGATGCGTTCGACGAAGCGGCAGCGCGTGATGCCGCAGCCGAGGCACCGGACAGCCTGACCGCATCTCGCCTGCGACGGCTGCCCTTTCTCGGCCGTTCGATGTCAGATCCGTTCCTCAGCATCTTGGCCGACCTCGATCGTCGCATCAATGATCTCGAGGAAGCTGCGGGCATCGGGACGAGTGAAGACGACGAATAACCTGGGCCGTCGAGGCCAACTTCTCCGAGCGCGCGTTCCGAAAGGGCGCGCGCTTTTGTTTTGGGCTTGCCGAATCGGGATGTGACATTTCGGGTCGCCTGGTGAATGCCTTGCGCGATCCAGAACAGCACAGTAGGCTACCCACGTCATGAACGCCCTGACCTTCCAAACGGTTTCAACTTCCGCGCGACGCGCATCGGCAGGCATCTCCGAGATGCCCCTGATCGATCCGCGCACCGCCACGCCGTGCATGGCGCTTTGCATTGCGGCGCCGTGCGTCCGTCGCCGCCCGCGATTCAGGATGGGGTTGTTCTAGACGTGCTTTCGACCAAAGACGACGCAACGAACAACCCCCAGCAAGTGCTGGGGGTTTTTTGTTGCCCAAACGATCCAAGGAGTGCAGTCATGTCCGCTCTTCCGTACGCATTGCCAGCCTCTGACTCTGGTTCGTCCAACCTGTCGCCTGCGTGTGTTCGACCGCCGGTGGCCGAGGCGCGACGAATCGTGGTCAAGCTCGGCACGCGGGTGCTGAGCGAAGATGACGGTTCGGTTGCCGTGGGCAG
The DNA here is from genome assembly GCA_937948815.1 of uncultured bacterium. Lineage (GTDB taxonomy): Bacteria > Acidobacteriota > Thermoanaerobaculia > Multivoradales > J023 > J023. The sequence goes on along the minus strand of CALFAM010000253.1, from coordinate 2,249 downwards.
GCTGTCGAGTCTCCTCGCAACCGTCGCAGCGTTGCTTCAAAACGGACGTCAGGTCGTCATGATCATGTCGGGTGCCGTGAGCCTTGGTCGTGCCGTGCTGGGTCTGCCGGACGTGCCGCGCGAGGGTGCAATGCGTCAAGCCTGCGCGGCGGTCGGTCAGGCTCGTATGACCGATCTCTACCGACGGATCTTCGACGGGCTCGGAGTCTTGAGCGCACAGGTGCTGGTCGTCCAGGGTGACTTCGACGATCGCGCCCGGCGCAGTCGTTTGCAGCAGGCACTCGAAGCGTTGATCAACCGCGGAGTGGTGCCTGTCCTCAACGAGAACGACGCCGTGGCGCGCGAAGGAATCGGCCGATCGCGACCGGTCACGTTCGATGACAATGATCGCTTGGCGGCGCTGGTCGCGGCATCGACGCAGGCAGACTTGCTGGCCCTCTTGACCGATGTCGAAGGCGTTTACGAGCGTGATCCGAGAGATCATCCGGACGCCCGCCCCCTGACACGCGTCGATACCGCGGCGCTATCGGTCGAAGCGGGAGGACCGGGCACTGCGGAGAGCCGCGGAGGCATGCGCAGCAAGCTGGCCGCGGCCGAAATCGCCCGCGGTGCTGGCTGCCACGTGGTCATCGCCTCCGGCCGCTCGGCCGGAACCTTCTCGCATCTCGTAGCCGGCGAAGACCGAGGCACCTGGCTTCTTCCTCGGATCCCGGCGGTCGACTGCCAGCCTGGAGGTACGGCATGACCGCGAGCTTGGCCCCTTGTGAAGACCTCTCAGCCGTGAGCGCGGTCCTTGCCGCCCAGGTGCGTGCGGGGCAGCGAGGCTTGGCGACCGCGTCCGCCGAGGTGCGCCGTCAGGCGCTCAAAGCGCTCGCTGAAACGCTTCAAGCACGCCGCACGGAGGTGCTCGAGGCCAATGAGCGGGATCTCAGGCTCGCCGCGGATGATCGCTTGGCGCCAGCCCTGCTCGACCGGCTTCGCCTGACATCCTTCAAGCTCGATGCACTGCAGCGCGGTGTCGAGCAGCTCGCTGACCAGCCAGATCCGGTCGGGCGCATTCGGCGTGCGACCGAGCTCGACGAAGGGTTGGTCCTGCGCCAGGTCGAGAGTCCGATCGGTGTGCTCTTGGTGATCTTCGAGAGCCGCCCGGATGCCGTGATCCAGATCGGCTCGTTGGCAATCCGTTCCGGGAATGGCGTCATCCTGAAAGGCGGTGCCGAAGCGGTTCACACCAACCGCGCCCTGATCGAATGTCTGCGCGCAGCCCTGACGAAGGCCGGAATCGCCGCCGAAGCCGTAGCAGGCGTCGAAGGTCGCGCGGCGGCAACCGCGCTGCTGGCCTGCGATGATTCGATCGACTTGGTCATTCCGCGTGGCTCGGGCGACCTGGTTCGGGCCATTCGTGCCAGCACGCGTATCCCAGTCCTCGGTCACGCCGATGGCATCTGTCACGTGGTGCTCGATGCCGCGGCCGAGCCGCACATGGCGCGCGAGATCGTGGTCGACAGCAAGTGTGACTACCCTTCGGCCTGCAACGCGCTCGAGACCCTGCTGGTACATCGTGCCTTCCTGCCGAAGCTGGCGCCGATCGGCGAGGCCCTGCGCGAGCGTGGGGTGACCCTGCGCGCGGATGAGGCCGCGCGTCAGGCGCTGCCATCGGCGGAACCGGCGACCCATGCAGACTGGACGCGCGAATGGTGTGCGCTGACACTGGGCGTGCGCACCGTCGATGACCTCGACGCGGCGATCGATCACATCCACCAGTACGGAAGTGGGCATACCGAGGCGATCGTCACCCACGACGGCCGTGCCGCCGATCGCTTCCTCACCGAAGTGGACGCGGCATCCGTCTTCGTCAACGCCAGCACCCGCTTTGCCGACGGCTACCGCTACGGGCTCGGTGCCGAAGTGGGCATTGCTACGGGGCGCATCCACGCGCGGGGTCCGGTGGGCGTCGAAGGCCTGATGACCACTCGCTGGCTTCTGCGGGGCAACGGGCATCGGGCCGCAGACTACGGCGCCGGTGGACGCTCGTTCACCCACCGACCGCTACCGAGCTGAGGGGCACGAGAACGCAGAAAGCCGGCGGTTGACGCCGCCGGCTTTCTGCTCGATGCATCTGTGGTCGAAGCCTACGGGGAGTCAGTCCAGGTCGCGAAGTCGTCGAAGGCGATGCTCCCGTTCATCCCATCGTCGACGCCGATCAGGCCGAGGCGGATCGATTCGATCAGTTTGCTGGCGTTGTCGAT
>CALFAM010000252.1 GCA_937948815.1 uncultured bacterium | reverse complement strand
GACGGTCTCGCCGGCTGCGGTCGAAGTCGCTCGTGTCAGGCGATCAAGACCGTCGAACGTGTAGCTCTCCGCTGTCGGCCCGATCACGCCAGTCCCAGGCACCACGGCGCGCGACGTCAGACGATTCGCATCGTCGTACGTGTTCGTCACCACCGTGCCATTCTGATCCGTCATCGTCTTCACATTATGACTCGGATCATAGGTGGTTTGCCATCTGTCGTTCCCCGGCAGGGTTTGCGTGAGCCGACGGTTGGCGGCGTCATAGGTCCAGGTGGTGACGTTCGACAGCGCATCCGTGTAGCTCACCAGGCGTGACGACTTGTCCCAGCCGTAGTCGATGGTGATGCCGGGCTCCTTATCCTCTCGTGTCTTCCGATTCAGGCCATCGTAGGTGTAGGTCTGCTGAAAGCCTCCGGCGTCGGTCATCCGGCGCACGAGGTTGCGAGCGTTGTACGTGGTCTGGGTGAGGTTGTCCATGCCATTGCGCTGCTCCACGGGGCGGTTGAGCGCGTCGTACTTCGTCTTGGTCGTCACAGTCACTTCGCCACCGCCAACCACTTTCTCGATGCTGGTCATCTCGGTGACGTTGCCATTGGCATCGAGGGCGTAAGTCTGCTTGTTCGACATCGGGTCTGTGCGCTCGACCAGGCGTTCGGCGTTGTCATAGGAAAAGGTGGTTTCCCGGTTCAGCGCGTCGATCGTCTTCGTCAGGTTCGACGCTTCATCCCACTCTTGCTTCGTCACCAACTGGGTCGAACCTTCGAATGCGGCGAACTGCTCCGCACCGATTGGCACGGAGGGACACTCGGCATCGGGTGCGTTGTTGTCACCGTACTGCCAAAGGTGTTGGCGGATGTGGGTTGGGCGGCCCAGCAGATCGTGGCGGCGGGTCACGGCGGACAACAAACCGCCGGTGGCACCGGTCGCCATCGTGCAGGTTAGGTTGCCGGCATTGTCGTAAGCCTGCTTCTGGGTGTTGCCCAGCGGGTCGGCACTGGCGCTCGGACGCCCATAGCCGTCATAGGTCGCCTGCCACACCTTCTCGCGGCCGTCACGCGTGGTCGCGAGCTCGCGGTCCTCCGTGTAGAAGAAGAGCTCTTCGATGACCTCGCCATGTTGGTCGTCTCCGAGATTGCTCTTGCGGGTCGCCAGGAGATTGCGATCGTCGTAGGTCATCTCGATCCGGTTGTTCTCCGGATCCGTGACCCTGGTTACGTTGCGGTTGGCATCGCGCTCGTAGGCCGTCACGGCGTACGTCGAGCCTTCGATCTGACGCCGTTCCTCGAGAAGGACATCCAGCATGTCGTACTCGAAGCGGGCGTCCGTATGCGGCGTCGATCCACCGAAGGGAAGGGAGACCACCGCGACGTTGCCATTCGCGTCGTAGGACGTGGTCGTCTCGTAGGCCAGGGGATCACCGCCAGCCTCACCGTTGGTCTTCGCCGCGATGCGCGACACCGGCCAGTCGAGCGGGTTGAACGACGTCGTGTGCTCGGCGTTGCGTGGATCTCGCACCGACGTCACGTTGCCCCGCGCATCCGTCTCGTACTTTGTCGTCAGCTCGGAACCATCCAGCTCGACCACCTGCTTCTGCAGGTAGCCCTTGCGCTCCCCGTTCGCGAAGTAATCATAGGTTGTCACGTGACTGTTGGGATTGGTGACCTTCACCACCTGCCCAAAGTCGTTGTATTCCAGCTTGGTGACCGCACTTTCCGGCCGCGTGATCTGCTCGACCAAACCGCTCTTCGCCTCGCGCGTGATCGTCGTCACGGCATTCCGTGGATCGGTGATCTCGACCGGCTGGTTGGTGTCTTGGTCGTACCGATAGGTCGTCACCAAGGTGCTCGCCGAACCGTTCGCGCCACGACCATCCGGGGTCACGGTCACCTTCGTGACGTTGCCGTGGCGACGGCGTTCGCCATCCGCGTCTCCGTACTCCAAGCTCGTCAGCCGACCGCGCGGCTGCTTCGTGCTCGTCACCAAGCCATCGTCGTTGTAGGTGTAAGTCCACGTAGCGGTTTCGCCACCGGCCTCGGAAATCGGCTCGGTATAGGTCAGCATCTGACCGGCGCGATTGAGCTCGTAGACAAACGCCTTGCTTCGCCGGTCCGTCACCGTCACCTTCGGCTCTGAGGTGTCGTACGCAATGCTCAGTGAATCGCCGCCCCATTCTTGGCCGGTGACCTCGTCCGCGTACGAGGGCCCCTCGGCCTCCGGGCCATCGGAGGCGTCCGTGTCGGTGTAGGTCAGCTTCAGCCACTCTTGTCCCTTGGGATCCGTGCAAGTCGTGACGTTGTCGCGCATCCGCAACACCGTCGACAGATCGGAGCCAGACATCTCGGCATAGGCATAGCGGGTTACCAGAGGCTCCGTCACGGGGCCGCCGCCACTTTCCGACACCGTCTCCACCGGCGGGGTCTCGAAGCGCTCCAGACGCCCCGCGCTGTCGTAGTGGTAGCGAAACACCCGGCCATCAAAATCCTCGATCTCGTCGAGCCGACCGTCGAAGTCGTACCGCAGGGTGATCTCACGGTCCAGCGTGTCGGTGATCGTCCCGAGACGGCCGTCACGATCGTAGGCGAAGCGCATGGCATTGCCCGTGTCTTCGTCCTTCTTCACCGCGTCGCGAATCTCGACCAGGCGACCAAAGACATCGAAATAGCGCCGGCCATTGCCCGCGTCGGTCAGAATGAAACCATCCGTGTTCCGCTCGAGGATCCAGAAGCGACCGGCAGGCGCCTCGTACGACGTACTCACCAGCGCGAACGTCTCCCGCCGGCCTCGGCCGTCGAAATATTCGACGTCTCCATTGGGCAGCAGACGCAGACGCTGGCGATAGGCGTGGTCCCAGCCGGGACCGAAGGGACCGTTGCCCAGAGTCTGGCTGCGGTGCGTGCGCACGAAGGCGAAGTCGAAGCCGCGCCCCCGAATGACCACATCTGCCGCGGTGATCGTCATCTCACCGGAATGCAACAACGTGCCCGGGGCCACGTCGCCCATGCCCATGGCCGGGTTCTGTGTCGGCTCCTGCTCGAGCGCGGGCGAAAGATCCCACGGCACGCTCGTCACCGAAATCGTCGCCTCCGCGAGGCGGTCGGCCGAATACACCTCCGCCAGGCTCGTGCGCAGGCTGTCCGTCAGGCTGACCGCGATGCGGTGGCCGGACAGAAGCTCGTCGAGCGGTGCGCTCTCGGCCTCCTCGACCGAGGCATACACACCGTAGGTCTCATCCACCAGATCGCAGCGAGCACACAACGTCGGGTCATCCTTCTCCGCCTTCGTCATGTCCACGTGGACCGAAGCGCGAAGATCCGCCAAGACGACCACCGGTGCGGACAGGAACGTGTTGTAGCCCTCGTGCCAGAGCTTGTCCGCCTGCCGGGCGAGCACCAGGGCCTCGGCGCGGCCCTCACCCGAGGGCAATACATCTTCCTCATCCGTGTAGATCACGGGTGGCACGTCCGAAGCACCACCCACCGCGCCCGCTTCGCGCGCCACCGCACCTTCCGGCCCTACTCCCGCCAGTCGCAGGCGAATCGCGCCTTCCTGATCGGCGACGATGCCGGGCAGGCGTGCGTGCGCCCGCACGACGCCGGGTCTCGGCGCTGAGCCGGCGGCCGTCGGCACGCCGAAGGGTGCCACCCGATCAACGGTGCGCAACGTGCCCGCGGCGGTTTGCTCCACCAAACGCAAACTCGGGCTGTCTACGGAGATGGCGCTCAGGCCGTGGTTCAGGCCGCCAGCAAAGACCAGACCAAGCTCTGGAACGAGCAGCGGTGCGGCGAGGATGTTGTCGTCCTCAGCTCCGACACCAATGGCGATCGTCTCGAGCACCCGGTCGTCATCGCCGTCACCGTCCGCGTCCAGGAGCTCGCGGGAGAGACGTTGGAAGTCGACCACGTACACACCCGCACCGCGACCCGCGACCAGGAGGCGGCGGTTGGCACGATCCAAGGTGATGCGGCCGACCGGCCCCGGCATGGGGATCCGGCTCACCAACTTCATGATGTTGTCGTCTGTGCCCCGCGCCTCCAGCTCCGCCACCAAGAGCACTCCCACCTCGTTCGCGATCACCACGAAGTCGCCGATCCGCTCGTGCGTCTCGTGGGTCTGCGGGTCGACTTCGAGCACGGGGTACTGCTCAGCCAACGCCATGCCACTCATCCGGCGCGCGCCATTCCACTCGCCGCACAAGCCTCCGAGGAAGCGCCGGGCGTCGCCCAGGTCACTCGGGGGCACGTCGAGCGCCAACGCACCATAGGAGCGCGCCAGCCCCAATAGCGTCAGCTCGGCGGGTGCTTCGGGCGACGCAGGCTCTCGGCGCAGGAGCTGCACCTGGCGGAAGTCCACGAGCTCGTGAAATGCATTGGCCGTGCAGAAAGCCGAGCTGGCCTGGGACTGGGTGATCTGGAAGCTGCTCGGCGCGATTGCGTTCAGCACACCTGCGCTCGACCCGACAGCGTCTGGCCCGTCCAGATCACGCCGGTACATCTTCGAAACATCCACGACCACCAGCGACGGCTCGGTATCCGCGCTCTCCAGGGCGACATAGGCGAAGGATTTCTGGTTGCGGAGCAGCGTCACCTGGTCGCCACGCTGGACCTCGAGGGTCACCGCGTAGTGGCCGTTCTCGCCCGCATCTTCGCGCCGGAAGCTGCCGCGACGCTCATTGCCCAGGGTCACCGGCAATCCCGCCTCGCCATCCGTGCCTGTCACCGTCAGCTCGAAGGCATCCTGCCCCGTCGGCAGCGAGCTCGGGGTGAGCGTCAAACCACTCGGCGCGGGCTCTCCGACCGTCCAGGTGTCGCGCTTGTCCTCGTTGAGCCAGGCAACGTCCACCGGCTTACCCGGCACCAGGGACGGCAGGTTGGGCTGGTCGAACCGGTTGCTCACCACCGAAACGCCTGCGTGAACCAGCTCGCGCCAATCGTTCGAGCCACTACCCGAATCGGGTGTAGTGGTCTGATTGGGGTCGACGGCGCCCAGCGCTTGCACATCCAGCAAACGCAGCACACCGAAGTTGCTGATGCCGCCCCCCACGTAGAGCACACGGCCGTGGCTATCGACCTCCACGCCGGTCACCGGATCGTTCAGCGGCAGGGGAAGGCTGGGCCGGAACTGCTTCAGGGTGCCCGGATCCGAGGCGTCGATGCTCATCAGACCTTCGCCGCCGGCCGCCACGAAAAGCAGGCTACCGAGACGCGCGATGTCATGAACCGCACCGGTATCGAGGGTTCCGAGCACCTCGCTCTCGCGGACCGTCACCTCGGCTTCGACGGCCTGCGAGCACGTGCCGATCGGACACGGTCCCTCGGGACGTAGGATCGCGTTGCCCGCCACATCGACCAACTTCTCATCAAATTCCAACCGATAGGGCGTGCCGGTGCGCCAACCCTCTCGCGGCTGAATCCGCACGCGATCACCGCCGCCGATGCGGACGATCGTGGCTGGTACCTCACGTCCACCCCGGCGTAGCACGATGCCCGCGACGGTCTCAACCGCATTCGCCGTGCCGGTCGCCGGCGGAGTCGTGCTGGGTGTCACGGCAACCACTTCGTTGAAACGAATCTCCAGCGCCTCGCCGCTCGTCACCTCCGCCCCGATCGACAGCACGTAGCGCGTGCCCAGGGTGCGCGGCACACTCAGCGTCGCGCTGCCATCCGCGTCCACCCGCGTCGCTTCGTCTTCGAATAGCGGCGAAGCCGCATGGACACGAATCTCGCTCTGCGGTCGCAGGGTGCCTGGATCCACGACGATGCGCAGCGAGTTGCCGCCCTCCGCTTGCTCGACCTCGATCCCTGGTGCGAGCCGCTGTACGTCGCTCGCCGTGGCCACGAAGCTGTGGAAGCCAATCGGTGAGCCAGCGGTCGGATACGGTCCGCCCTCATCGTCGCCCAAGGATGGCGGCAACACGATCAGTGGATCTGTGCTCGGTGGAAGCACGTGCTCGAAGAGCTGATTGCCGGTCGACAGATTCCAACCTTCGAGGGTCGCGGGCTGGCCAAAGAAGATCGGCAACAGGTAGGAGCTCGGGACGAGGTGAGGGGCCACAGACGGCAGCACGAGCCCTGCGAAGCCGAGAGCCGAGTTGAACACCGCAAAGCTGGGATGCTGCACCGAGACCGCGACGTACGACACCTCGGGCATCGCCAGCAAACGATAGTGGCCGGGATGCGTCACGCCACCGGGCGTAGGATCGTTCTCCATCTTGTCGACGGGCTGCACCGGCACTTCCGCGCTCACATCCAGAGAATCCTGCGCCCCCACGACTTCGGCCGTCCTGTCTTCCGGCGCCACGCCCGCATTGGCCGACGGCCCTGTCGTCAACGGCGCGTTGGTGACGGCGTCGCCGTCGACCCGCATGATGTCGTCGAGCATCCACCATCGGCGTCCGCGAGCCTCGACGCTCGAAGCCAGGATCAAGCCATCGCCCGCGTTAGGCTGGGCCGAAAGGACCGACATCGGAAGGCGAACGATCAGCGGCCGCTGGGGCTGGGCGCCCCCGAAGTCGAGATCGAAGCCGAAGAGGGCCGTGGCCCCGGCCGGGTTCGGCCGGGGCACGTCGCCGGTGGCCGCGGAAGCCACCGTCACGGTCGTCGGCTCGGTGAACGTCCCCGCTTCGAGGGCCACGCTGACACCATCGACCGTGCTGAACGACACGGCCTCGCTGCCTACGTAGGCCGTACGCAGGTCCGCCGCCATGAAGACGTCGAGCGGCAGCAAGACTTCGTTGGCACCGAGGATCAAGATGTGCAGCAGCAAGCGATCACCGATCGCGGCTTCGATGCCGAGGACGAAGCTGCCGTCCTGCGCGGCATCCACCGACTCGGTAGCGGTAAAGCGACTGGTGTTCTCGACGAAGACCAACGTGCCTGATGGCACCGCACCGGCCAGACCGCGCACCGTCGCGGTGCCGGAAGGATCGGGCTCGACCAAGAAGATTCGCCCCGGCGTCACGCCTGTGGGCAAGGTCGACGCCGCGACTGTGAACTGCGCACTGACCGCCTCGTCCAAGGCATGTCCGGCCATGTCTCGTACGGCGCGCGTAACGTCGATCCGGTAGGTCCGCCCCGGTACCAGACTGGCCTGGGGCACCAACCGGACCGAATCACCCGTCACCAAGACGGCAGCGCCCACATCGACATCGCCGTCACGCAAAAAGATGCCGGCGGCTGCGGTGGCGGGGTCGATCGCCTCACTGAAACGAACCGTCGGCTCGATGCCGGCAATGACGCCCACGGCACCATCCAACGGCAGGATCTCGACCACGGAGGGCGGAACCAACGCCACCGTCGGATCGAGATCGATGCGCTCGTCACCCGTGCTGACCGACACTTCGATGGTGACCTGGTCGCCGGTCGCCGGATCGACCACGTCGACCATTGTCGTGCCCACCGGCAGGGGCAGTACGTAGCCCCCCAAGTCGTCACTGATCTGCCGCCAATCAACCGCCGGGCTCGACAGCATCGCACCGGGCAAGGGATTGCCCGCCAGGTCGCGGGCCGTGCCGCGCAGGAAGCCATGGTCGGCCGTCAGTCGTGCGAAGGCATAGAGCCCGCTCTCGGTGACACCAGGCCACGGCAGGTCGAGGTGATCGATCGCTTGGGTGCTCCATCCCGTCACCGTCGGCACCAGCCGTGCCACGGGTCGGTACACGAGCGCACCCTGGTGATCGATCACCTGCAAGAGGAGACCGTCCGCCGACCCCAGGGGCGCGGGATCGAGCGCCAGGCAGAGTGCGGCTGTGGACTGAAGGTTTGCGCCACCCAGGTCGAGCTCCAGCACACCGTCGATCACCGCGCCACGCGGATCGACGCCGGACGCAATCTGTTGCAGAACATCTGTGGTGCGGCGCGTGAGCACGACCGGAGTGGGCGCAATCAGGGCTCCAGGTGCGAGGTCGATCCGATCACCTTCGACATTGACCACCGAGCCACCGTCGGTACCGATCACATTTCCCTGCACCGCGCCACCGAGATACGGCTCCACGGAGACGGACTCTGAACCGACGGCCAGCGGCAGCATGCGCGCGGATTCCGACGGTCGGAGCTGGAATTGCGACCGGGGCTGGCTGGCCGGGTCACGATAGAGCAAGAGATCAGCCGCGTAGGGCGGCTCGTTGCGCACCGAGCCGTCGAGCAGCTCGAGCTGTTCTTCGATCGTCAACGTCAGCGGCAAGCCGCTCGGCGCCTCGCCCGAAACCACGTAGGTCACGGTCGCTTCACTCGTCTGCGAGGCCAACACGGTCGCCGGATCGAACGCCAGGCTCGCCTCGAGAACGCTGCTCCCCGCGGGCACGGGTGCGGCCCCCAGAGCCTCACCGATGACCGCGGCAGGCGGCGGCTGACTGGTGACATCGGCCACCACCGCGGCCAGGGCACCCGAGGTGCTGACCGGAGCCGTGACCGCGCCATCGATCACCGTGGCCAGATCCTCGACCCGCCAGTGGAGTGTCGACAGGTCGAGCGCCACGATCGCCAGCACCAGGCCGTCCGCGGCTTCCACGGACCAGGTCGCGGTCGCCGGCGATGCAAGCGTTTGGTCGCCCAGGTCCAGCCACAGGGCACCACGCGGAGACCAGCCAAAGGGCAGACGCGATGGCAGGCCCTGCTCACCGACCATCGTCAGCGACACGGGGGTGGCCACGGCGAGTGCATTCGGGTCGACCAAGAGCGATGCATGACTGGCTTCTCCGTCGCTCGCTTCCGCAGCGAGCTGGCCGCCGGCACTGTCGAACGACGCAGCGGCACCCAGCGGCGTCAGGCGTGGATCGAAGACGTCGGCGCCTTCGCCCGCGAGCGAAGCGGCCACCCGGAATACCGGGGCATAGCCATCTTTGACAATGGTCAGATCGTGCGAACCGGCACTGACCGTCAGCAGGAAAGTCCCATTGCGATCGGTCGTCTGGGTCGGCAACGGATCGGCGTAGGACACACCGTTCGTGCGGTTCAACACCACTCGCGCACCGGCCAAGGGACGCCCAGTCGAATCGTCGATCACGGTGCCAGAGAGAAAGCTGTCGCCTGCCAGGCCGACCCGAATCTCGACCGGGAACGCCAGGGCATTGCCCGCACGATCGGTCGCCGTGGTCGAAACGGCAAGATCGACCCCGTCAGCGGGTAGGGGGTTGTCGGGAAGAAACGTCGCCACGGTGTCGGTCGCATCCACGGTCACGACGCCCGTGATCGTGCCACTTGCCGCCGAAACCTCGACAGCCGAGGGCACTGAGGCCGTAGCCATGGGCTCGGAGAATCGGATCTCGATCGCGTCACCCGCCGGAGTCAGCGCTACGGCTTCGACCGTTGGCCCCGCGCAGTCCTGCACGACCACTTGTTCGGTGGGCAACGAGCGGTTGCCCCCTGCGTCGATGGCGGTCAGCTGCAGTACGTTGGCGGTTGCGGCCAACAGCTCGACGACCATCGTGAAGGCCCCGTCTGCCTCGGCTGCCCGTACCGTGGCGCCGCCGGCACCTCCCTCGGCTTCGACCAAGGCACCGGCTTCCGCCGTACCGGAGAGCGTCACGGTAGGCGCACAGACTGGGCTGGCGACCGCCTGTACGAACGGTGGGTCGGGAATGCCGGTATCGGCCGTGCGGTAGGCGAGCAC
>CALFAM010000251.1 GCA_937948815.1 uncultured bacterium | reverse complement strand
TGGTGACCTACCCCATGGTCACCCACCACGGTACCGAGAAGGCACGCAACGCCGGACGGGTTTACCTGGGCGTGCTGATGACGACGTCGATCGGCTTCTTGCTGACCGCCATCATCTGGACCTACGTCGCCACCGGCACCCTCGACTTCCGCCTCGGCGGCATCATGGCGGGCAAGGTCGAAGGCTGGCCGCTCGCCGCCCTGCTCGCGCTCTTCGCCTTCGGCACCGGCAAGGCAGCCTTGATGCCCTTTCATCGCTGGCTGCCGGCCGCCATGGTCGCGCCGACGCCGGTGTCGGCCTTGCTGCACGCCGTGGCCGTGGTCAAGGCCGGTGTCTTCACCATCCTGAAGATCGTGGTGTACATCTTCGGCAACGACTACTTGCGCGCCAGCGGCGTCTCGCTGTGGCTGATGTACGCGGCCGCGTTCACCTTGTTGGCCTCGTCCGTGGTCGCCCTGGCCAAGAACAACCTCAAGGCGCGGCTCGCCTACTCGACGATCAGCCAGCTCGCCTACATCGTGCTCGGCGCTGCCGTCGCCACGGACGCGGCGGTGATCGGCGGCGGCATGCACATCGCCATGCACGCGATGGGCAAGATCACGCTCTTCTTCTGTGCCGGCGCGATCTACGTCGGCGCGCACAAGACGGAGGTCTCGGAGCTCGACGGCATCGGCCGCACCATGCCCTGGACCATGGTCGCGTTCCTGCTCGGCTCGCTGTCGATCATTGGCATCCCACCGTTTGGCGGGGCCTGGAGCAAGTGGTTCCTGGTGCTCGGCGCCGCAGATGCCCAACAGGCGATTTTCGTCGCCGTGCTGATGGCGAGCTCACTCTTGGCGATCGGCTACCTGATGCCGATCGTTGCCCGCGCTTTCTTCGCGCCAAGCTCACCGGACGAGCCCAAGCATCGGGGCCATCGGACCCGACGATTCGACGACGCTCCTTTGCTATGCGTGCTGCCTCCCTGCGTCACGGCGATCGGCTGCCTGGTGCTCTTCGTCTTCGCTGACGCGGTCGCCGACTTCTTGCGCCCGATCCTCGGAGGTCCGATGCCATGAGCGCCGAGCATCCCAACAAGGGCCGCGCGGACGAAGCCCCCCGCTGGCTCGATGATCCGCGCAACGTCCAGCGCATCGTCAACGTTCTCTGCGGGACATGTGTGCTGCTGGTGCTGGCGGACCTGGTTTACCACAAGCACGTGCACTACGACTTCGAGAACTGGTTCGGCTTCTACGGTTTCTACGGCTTCGTCTCGTGCGTGGTGCTGGTACGCGCCGCCGTGCTCATGCGCCGCTTTCTGATGCGCGACGAGGCCCACTACGAGCCTGTGGACGACCCACCCACGGCAACGGACTCCGCCGCGTCGGCCTCATCACCGCAGGGCACTCGCAGCGGAGAGGGTCGAAAAGAGGGTGCCTCGCATGGATGAGCTCGTCGGACTGGCCGCGCCGGGCTGGCTGCTGATCTTGGGCGCACCGCTGGTGCTTTTCCTGCCGCGGCGGGTGATGCAAACCTTGCTCTTGCTGCTGCCCGTCCTCGGCCTGGTTCAGGTCCTGCGTATGCCGTTGGGCACGGAGTGGGTGGTCGAAGCCTACGGGTACTCCCTCATGCCCATCCGGGCCGACGAGCTGGCTCGCGTGTTCGCGGTGGTGTTTCACATCGCCGCCTTCTTGTCGATGCTTTTCGCCCTGCACCTTCGCGACCGGCGTCAGCATGCTGCTGCCCTGGTCTACGCCGGCAGCGCCATCGCCGCCCTCTATGCCGGCGACCTGGTCACGCTCTTCGTCTACTGGGAGCTGACCGCGGTCTCTTCCGTGGTGCTGGTCTGGGCCCGGGAACGGCCTCGGGCCTTCCGCGCTGGCGTCCGCTACCTGGTCATCCAGGTCCTCTCCGGGGTCGTGTTGATGGCGGGTGCGATCTACCAGCTCCGCGAGAGCGGCAGCCTGGACTTCGTGCCGATGGATCTCGGCAGCACCGCCGGCATGCTGCTGTTCGTCGCCTTCGGCATCAAGGCTGCCTTCCCCCTGCTGCACAACTGGCTGCAGGATTCCTATCCCGAAGCCACGCCGACCGGGACGGTCTTCCTGTCTGCCTTCACCACCAAGCTGGCCATTTACGCACTCGCACGCGGCTTTGCCGGCACCGAGATCTTGATCCCGATCGGCGCCGCCATGACGGCCTTCCCGATCTTCTTCGCGGTGATCGAGAACGACCTGCGGCGGGTTCTCGCCTACAGCCTCAACAACCAGCTGGGGTACATGGTCGTCGGCATTGGAATCGGTACGGAGCTGGCACTCAACGGCGCGGCCGCCCACGCCTTCGCGCATATTCTCTACAAAGGCCTGTTGTTCATGTCGATGGGCGCCGTGCTGCGTCGGGTGGGAACGTGTCTCGGCTCGGAGCTCGGTGGCCTCTACAAGGCCATGCCGCGGACGACGATCTTCTGCATGGTAGGGGCGGCATCCATCTCGGCCTTCCCCCTGACCAGTGGCTTCGTGGCCAAGGGAATGATCCTGGCTGCAGCGGCGGAAGAGCACCATACGATCACCTTCTTGATCTTGCTCTTCGCCTCCGCCGGTGTCTTTCACCACTCGGGCATCAAGATTCCGTACTTCGCCTTCTTCGCCCACGACCACGGTGTCCGCCACCGTCAGGTGACCGAAAAGACGCCACGCAACATGGTGCTGGCGATGGCCATCGCCTCGTTCCTGTGCATCGCGATCGGCGCCGTGCCGGGGCCTCTCTACAGCATTCTGCCGTATCCGGTGGACTTCCACCCGTACACCACCAGCCATGTGATCACCCAGCTTCAGCTCCTGCTCTACTCGGCGCTGGCGTTCGTCTTCCTGCAGAAGACCAAGCTCTATCCGCCCGAGCTGCGTTCGACCGTGCTCGACACCGACTGGAGCTATCGCAAGGCCGCGCCCTGGCTGCTCGGCCACATCGGCCATGCGGTTGAAACCGTGCTCGGCCGCGGCCGGGCGTTGGTCGTCGGCACCCACACCCGGACACTCTCGTTCGTGCGCCGCCTGCACACCCCAGGCGGACCGCTCGGCGATCCGTGGCCGACTGGCCTCACGGTCTTCGTGGCGGCACTCTTGCTCGCCGCCTACCTGGTTCTCTACTACCTCTAGTCATGCGTGCGGACCGGTAGCCTGATGGGCGGACTCTTCGACCTCCATGGGCGCGTCGCCGTCGTGCTCGGCGGTACGTCTGGAATCGGCCGTGCGATCGCCCTTGGCCTCGCCGACGCGGGCGCCGACGTGGTGGTCAGCGGCCGCCGTCAGCAGCAGCTCGCGGCAGTGGCGGACGAGATCGAGAGTCGTGGCCGGCGCACCCTGCGACAGATCTCCGACGTCAACGAGCCGAGCTCCCTCGAAGCGTTGCGAGAGGCAGTGCTCGAAACCCTTGGCGGCGTCGATGTCCTGGTCAACTGCGCGGGTGTCACCCATCGCGCGCCGAGCACGGAAGTCGACCACGCCGCCTGGCGCCGGGTGCTGGACACCAATCTCGACGGCACCTGGCACGCCTGCCAGGTATTCGGGGAAGCCATGCTCACACGCGGTCGCGGTCGCATCATCAATATCGCGTCGTTGGCCTCTTACGTCGGCCTCTTCGAAGTTGCCGCCTACACCGCGTCGAAGGCGGGTGTCGCTGGCCTGACCCGCGCGCTCGCGGTCGAATGGGGCGGACGCGGCGTCCACGTCAATGCCATTGCTCCCGGCGTCTTTCGAACCGACCTCAACCGCGCCCTGCTGGATGGCACGGAGCGTGGTCGAGAGTTCAAGCTGCGAACACCCCTCGGCCGCTTCGGCCGCATCGAAGAGCTGGCGGGCGCAGCGATCTTCCTGGCGTCGGACGCGGCGTCCTATGTCAATGGCGAGATTCTGACCGTCGACGGTGGATTCCTCGCCAGCGGTGTGAATCAGTGACAAGAGAAGCCGCAATGAGCACGAAGCCCGCCCCGATCGCCCTCGCAGACACGCTCTTCCGGGTCCCCCGGCAGCCGGGCATCACACCCTTGCAGCTACGAAAAGGAAGCGACGCTGGCTCGGCGGCCGGCAGCACGGGTGCCAACCTCCTCTCGAGCTGGCGCTTGCTGCTCGCCCCTGGCGAAGGTGCGAGCTTCGTCCGGCACGACGAAGAGGTCATTCTGATTCTCGAACGTGGCCAGGGCGAACTCCAAGTCGGCGCCGAGTCCTTCACCGTGAGCCGACAGGGCATTTTCGCGGAGCCAGCAACCGCCCTCTACCTCCCGCCGGGCCAGAAGCTCTCGGTCCGCGCGACATCGACCCTGGAAGCGATCCTGGTGAGCGCGCCAGCAGAGGCAGGCGTGGGCGACATTCACCTGGTGACCCCAGAGACTGTGCGCGTCGTGCCCCGGGGGCGCGGCCAGTATGCGCGCGAAGTGCACGACATCTTTGTCGCCGACCCGCATCCGCAGCGGTTGATGGTCGGCGAGACGTTCAACCCGCCCGGAAACTGGTCGAGCTTCCCACCGCACAAGCACGACGGCCTGGACGGTGAACCCTATCTGGAAGAGGTCTACGTCTACGCGATCGATCCGCCGACCGGCTTCGGCCAGCAGATCCTCTACCAAAACGGCGAGGATGGTTCGCCCCGAAGCGACGCCTGCGTGGCCCACGTCGTGCGCGACGGTGACGCCGTCCTGCTGCCCTTCGGCTACCACCCCGTGGCCGCGCCGCCCGGATACCGCCTGCGCTACCTCTGGGTGCTCGCTGGTGACGAACGGCGGCTCTCACTCTACGAAGATCCCGCCCACCGCTGGATTCACGACCACGGATCCGAATGAGGCCCGTCGCATTCGGTGAGGTCATGGTCCGGCACGAGCCTGCTGTCAGCACCCGGCTCGTCGACCTCACCGACCGCCCCGTCCACGTGGGCGGTAGCGAAGCGCACGAGGTCACGCGGATCACGGTCGGTCAGGACGGCCGCATTCAGCGGTAGACGCCCACCATGAAGCGCCAGCCATCGGATCCCCCCCGTTGCATGCGAGCGGTCAGGGTGTGGGACAGGCCAGTCGGCCGTGCCGGGCTGCCCTTCGCCCTCCTGCTCGTTGCGCTCGTGACGAGCGGCTGCGTACAACAAGACGGGCGACTGCTGCGGCTCGGCCACAGCCTCGACACCGAGCACCCCGTACACCAGGCCCTCCAGGCCATGGCGGACGACCTCGCCCGTCGGTCGGACGGTCAAATGCGCATGGCCATCTACCCTGGCGAGCAGCTCGGCAGCGAGCGCGAGTCCTTGGAGCTTCTCCAGCTCGGCAGTCTCGACCTGACCAAGACCTCGGCCAGCGTGGCCGAAGCCTTCGTGCCGGCGTGGGGCGTCTTCGGTCTGCCCTACCTCTTTCCCGACCGCGCCACCCGCTTCGCGGTTCTCGATCAGGCGGTCGGCGACGATCTGCTCGCTGCCGGCCGGCCCGCACGCCTGCTCGGCCTCGCATGGCTGGATGCCGGCAGCCGCAGCTTCTACACCCGCGATCGGCCCATCCACTCACCGGACGACCTCGCCGGCCTCAAGATTCGCGTGCAAGAAAGCCCGAGCGCCATGCGCATGGTTCGCACCCTCGGCGGCTCACCCACACCGATCGCCTGGGGCGAGCTCTACACCGCGCTCGACCAGGGCGTGGTCGACGGTGCCGAGAACAATCCTCCGAGCTTTCACCTCTCCAGGCACTACGAAGTCGCGCGCTTCCTCAGCCTCGACGAGCACACCGCCGTGCCAGACGTGCTCGTGGTCTCCACCGTCACCTGGGACGCTCTCGGGCCGCAAGAGCAAGCCTGGCTCCGCGCCGCCGCCCAGGTCGGTGCCACCACCCAGAAGCGCCTCTGGCAACAAGCCGAACAGCGCGCCCTCGAATCGGTCGAAGCCGCCGGCGTCACCATCGTCCGCCCTGACCCCGACGCCTTCGCCGCCAAAGTCAGCCCCCTCTACGACCGCGCGCGCGCCGACCCCAATGTCGGCCCCTGGCTCGATCGCCTCCGAGCTGCCAAGACCGAGCGCGGAGGCGGCGAGCCCTGATTGATGCACCACTCGTCCAGCGATTCACTGTCGTGTCACTAGCCCATGACTTGCGCTGCGAGCAGCACACCGCCAACGATCAGGAACAGGACGCCGAGGCCGCGTTCGAGGGTCTTCTGGGAGATGCGTGATGCCACCACCGGGCCGATCTGACCGCCGACGATGACGCCGGGAATGGTGAAGATCACGATGTTGGTCACGGTCGACAAGACCTCGGGACCGGACTGGACAAAGTGCACGAGGTGCCCCACGGCAGCGGTCAGCGCCGTGACGGCAACGACGAATACGCTGGTCGCCACCGCAACACGGCTGGGGACCCGGCAGCGCTGGAGCAGGAAGTAGCCGTTCAGCTCGCCGAGACCGGACGAGATCATGCCCATGAACAGAGCACCGACTCCGGCGATCAACCCTCCCTCGGTGCGGTTGCAGACCACATAGCGGATCTCTTCACCTTCCGCGGTCCGTAGGCTCGTCACCTCGGGACCTCGCTCGCCGCCTTTGCCGCCGATTTCTTCATCGAGAAGGCGCACATCTTCGTGATCGGGCGCGCGCAAGAAGCTGAGGGCCAGGGCGATGAGCCCCATCGCCAAGACGATCTTGAGCACATCCGCTGGAATTCGGCTCGCCAGCCAGGCGCCCAGAATGCCGGCCGGAACGGCCACCATGAGCAGGTTGCGCCCCAGGCGATAGTCGATCAGCTTTCGCCGGACGTACGCGGTGAGCCCACTTGCGAAGCCGAATACTTCGGTCATCAGCCCCGTACCGATCGCAACCTCCGGCGAGAGCCGCAGACCGAGAATGAGAATGGGCGCGAAGAAGGTCGCGCCACCGACCCCGGAAGCCATTGCAACCGTGGCGACGGCAACAGCAACGGGAAACATGTACCAAAATTCAAATGACATGCATCGTCTTCCTATATGAGGTGGATTGGAGCCTGACACCGCGATCTTGGCCGCTCGACACGATCCAGTTACCGGACCTCCCGTGGAAATGTCAGGCCCTCGCGATCCGTGGAAAGATCGCGCCATGAGCAAGTTGGGAAACGGTGGTCGCCCGGGAGGCTCGGGAATGGCCGACCAAGACGTGACGTCGTGGCTCCGGCGCTGGAATGACGGGGATCCGGACGCTAGTGACGTGGTTTTCGACCTGGTCTATCGCCAGCTTCGGCAGATTGCCGCCAGCTCGTTTCGCCGGGAACGGGTGGGCCACACCCTGCAGCCGACCGCGGTCTTGCACGAAGCCGTTCTGCGCTTGCTGGGCGGCCCGGAAGTGCGCTGGCTGAGCCGCTCACATTTTCTCGGCTTTGCGTCACGAATCATGCGCCAAGTGTTAGTCGACTACAGTCGCGAGAAGGGCGCGGTCAAGCGCGGTGGCGACTGGCAACGAATGACGCTGGCGGACGACCTGCGTGCGACCGCGATCGACAACGTCGAGATCGTGGCGCTCGATCAGGCGCTCGACTCCCTCGAGCGCCTCGACCCGCAACAAGCCCGGATCGTCGAGGCGCGCTTCTTCGCCGGCTTGTCGGTGGCAGAATGCGCCGAGTACCTCGCAATCTCACCCACCACGGTCAAGCGGCAGTGGCGGCGCGCCAAGGCATGGCTGCATGCCGAGCTGCGATCGGAGACGACGGAAGCGGGCCTGAGCAGCATGAGACCGAGCTCCGTCGGACGGGACAGCCACTGATGGACGCCGAGCGCTACCGGCGCGCTTGCCAGCTCTTCGACCAAGCCTTGACGCGCCCGACCGGTGAACGGGAAGCGTTCTTGAAGGCTGCCTGCGAGACAGATGAGGATCTGTACCGTGAGGTGGCGCGGATGGTGGAGCACGACCGCCGCGCAACGGGGCTGCTCGACCGCTCTCCCGAGCACCCGAACGCCCGCGAGGACATCCCTTCTCGGCCACCACGCGAAGCCGAGCTTGCCTCGGGCACGCCACTTGGCGCCTACCGCATCGTTCGCCCCCTCGGCCAGGGCGGCATGGGAACCGTGTATCTGGCCACCCGCGACGACGACGTCTTCGACCGCGAGGTGGCCATCAAGATTGTTCGCGACTTGGCGGCTGACGAGGCCACCCGCCAGCGCTTCGATCGCGAGCGGCAGATCCTGGCCCGCCTCGAGCATCCATACATCGCGCGTCTGTACGACGGTGGTCTGACGGACGATGGCCAGCCCTACTTGGTGATGGAGCGCATCGACGGCCTGCCGATCACCACCTATTGCGACCACTACACACTCACGGTCGAGGCACGTCTCGCCTTGATGCGCAAGGTCTGCATCGCCGTCCAGTTCGCGCATCGCAACCTGGTGGTTCACCGCGACCTCAAACCGAGCAATATCCTGATCAATGCGGATGGCGACCCCAAGCTCCTCGACTTCGGCATTGCCAAGCTGCTCGCTGCGGACGACACCGCCGCTGTACGCGAGCTGACCCACGATCAGCGGCAGGTCATGACCCTGTCGCACGCCAGTCCCGAGCAGGTCGTCTGCCAGCCCGTCACCACCGCCACCGACGTCTACGGCCTGGGGCTCATCCTCTACGAGGTGCTCTGCGGCGTGGCTCCTTTCGCCCTCGACTCCAGATCGACCTACGAGCTTCTCAAGCTGATCTGCGAGCAGCCGCCGCAGCCGCCCAGCGCCGTCGTCAAGCGCCTCCAGGCCGAGCAAGCCGCGAGCACCCAGGATGTTGGAGAACGGGACGCCGCAGACCATGAAGCCGTCGCGAGCCCATCCATCGCCGAGATCGCCGCAAGCCGCAAGCTGACGCCCGATCGCCTGCGCGCTCGGCTGAGCGGTGATCTCGACGCCATCGTTGCGATGGCCTTGCGCAAGGAACCCGAGCGCCGCTACGAATCGGTCGCGGACTTCGAAACCGAGCTCGGCCACCATCTCGACGATCGACCGGTGGCTGCCCGCTCGACCGCCATCCGCTACCGGCTCGGCAAGCTTCTGCGCCGCCATCGCGCCGCGGTGCTGGTCGGCAGCACCCTGGCCACCCTCCTCGTCGGCCTGGCGATCGCCTTTGTCGTCACCTTGCTCGCCCAGGTCGAACGCACCTTGCGCGAGAAGGACAAGGCCGAACAGCTTCTCGCCTTCCTGATCGACACCTTCGCGGTCGCCAATCCAGACGCCGCGGTCGGCGAGACCGTGACCGCGAGAGAGCTGCTCGATCAGGGCGCGCAGCGCGCAACCCGCGAGCTCGAGGACGAGCCGGAGCTGCGCGCGATGATGCTCGACGCGATGGGCCAGATCTACTATCAGATCGGTCTCTTCGGTCCGGCAGAGAACCTGCTGCAAGAGAGCCTCGCGTATCGCGCGACCCTGGACCCCAATCGCGACGTCGCGCCCACTGCCACCAGTCTCGCCCATCTCGCCGCCATCCAACGTGATGCCGGCAAGCTCGACGAAGCGGAAAGCAACTTTCGGCGCAGCATCGAGCTGAAGACGGCCGGCGGTGGCACCCCACTTCCGGAGAGTCTCGAGGGCTTGGCCTACGCTCGCCGCCTTCAGTACGACTACGACGAGGCCGAGGCGCTCTATCGGCAAACGATCCAGCTTCGCCACGATGCAGGAGAGCTCCGCGAGAAGGCCTCTGCCCTGACTGCCCTGGGCATCTTGTTGCGCGAGAAGGGGGCGTTCGACGAATCGCGATCGGTACTGCAGGAAGCGATCTCCCTCCGGCGCCAGGTGCTCGGGCCGCGTCATCCTGAATTCGCGAACAGCTTGATGGAGCTGGCCAACCTGGAGGAGCGACTCGGTGCTTTCGCGGTGGCCGAGCCGCTGATGCGCCAGGCGCTCCAGATCGCGATCGATGTCCATGGCGACGGTCATCGGAAGGTCATCGACCAGAAGAATGCGCTGGCGCTCACCCTCGGCCATTCCGGCCGCGACCACGAAGCGGCCGAGCTCCTGGCCGAGTGTGTCGAAGGCTTGCGAAAACTGGCGGGGACCGAGCACCCCGACTTCGCCACCATGTCCAGCAACCTGGGCGTCATGCTGACCGGGCTCGGCCAATACGAGCAGGCAGAGGCGCGCTTTCGGGAAGCCCTCGAGATTCGCCATCGCCTGTTCGGCGAGGGCCACCCGTACGTCGGGCAGACCCATCTGACATGGGGAAGGCTCGAGCGAGCGCGCGGCGACCTCGGTGCAGCGGAAGCGCACTATCGGAAAGCCGATTCGGTCATTTCTCGCCTGCCCGCCGGGCACCGCGCCATCGCCTATCCGAAGATGTCGCTGGCCTCCTTGCTGATCGATCGCGGCAGGGCCGCCGAAGCCGAAACAATGCTCGACGGCGTGCGCACCGAGCTGGCGACCAGCCATGCCCCCGGCCACTGGCGCATCGCCATGGCCGAAGCCCACCTCGGCCGTGCCCACGCCGCCCTCGGCA
>CALFAM010000250.1 GCA_937948815.1 uncultured bacterium | reverse complement strand
CCGATTCAGGCCGCGCCCAGGGTGGATCGCCTTGGGCTGGCAGGGTAGGGGGTGTCGTCTCGTCGGCCATCAGCTCGACGGCCTGAAGCGCGGCAGGGATCTCGAGAAAATCTGTCTGCTCGGTGGACGTTTCCTCGGCGAGGAGTGAATCGACTTCGCGGCGCAGTGCGGGCTGATCCGCGCAAGCACGGTCGAGGTAGGCGTCACGCGCCGCGGGCTCGAGGTCGAGTGCGGCGTCGACCAACGCAACCACTTGCCGGAAATCTGTTGCTGTCATGTCATCGTGTCGGAGCCTGCGAGGCGCCCGGAAACCGGGACCTTATCGCACGTCGAGGGCGCCAGAATGGGGGCCATCTGGCGTGACGCGCGTGCCATTGCTGAGGTGTTCCACTGCATCGTCGAGCGTGTCGACTCAGTCTGGTGGGGGAGAGGTTGACAGGTCTGGTCTGGTCTGGTCTATTTTAGGTATGGCGATCACGAACATCTCGCAAGCCAAGACTCAGCTGTCGGCACTGGTCGAGCGCGTCCTACAAGGGGAAGAAATCGTTATCGGGAAGGCCGGCAAGCCGGTTGCGAAGCTCGTACCGTTCGAGCGCCTTGCCACGCCGCGGCGTCCCGGGGCGCTCGCCGGACAGATCGTCATGACCGACGACTTCGACGAGCTGCCAGAAGACCTGGCCGGTGCCTTTGGGATCAAAGAGGCTTGAATCTACTCCTCGACACGCACAGTCTTCTCTGGTGGCTCGGCGACGATCCGACGCTTTCTCCGGCCGCATGTGCGGCCATTACGGAGCCGGACAACATGGTGTTCCTGAGCGCTGCCGTGGTCTGGGAGATCCGGATCAAGGAAGCGGTCGGGAAGTTGAAGATTCCCGCGAGTTTTGAATCGACTCTCGGAGATCAGCCTTTCGAGCCGTTGCCGGTAACGGCCGAGCATGCCCACGCGCTGGCGAGCCTCCCGATGATCCACCGTGACCCGTTCGACAGAATTCTGATCGCACAGGCCGTTCGGGAAAGCCTGGTCATTGTTACGCGGGATGCCACGATCCCGGAATACGGCGTCCGGACCCTCGCGGCTTGATCAGGGAATTCGAGCGTTGAACGGGTAGTGCTTCAACGCGCTGCTTCAGAATCCGTAGCCAGTGCCTGTGTTTCCTGCGTACCGATGGCAAAGAGGGCCTTGGCGGTTCGCAGGTAGATCGTCTGCTGCGAGATGGCCGGCGTTGCGATGAGGCGTCCGCCATCGACCTGGTTTTTCGCCAACATCTCGAAGCGGCGCCCGGTCCGGATGACCGATACCGTACCGTCGGAGCTGCTCATGTAGAGCTTGCCATCGGCCAGTACCGGCGAGCCTCGGTGCTGGCCTTGGTGCACACGTTCGGCGTAGACCGTGTCGCCGTTGGTGACGTCGAGCACGGTCAAGCGGCCTTTCTCGTCCGCTAGGTAGACCAGGCCGTCCGCCAGGACCGGGGTGGGGACGTCCGGGCCGCCGCGATCGAGCTTCCACACCTCTTCGACCGATTCGAGCGTACCGTTCCGATACGACGTGCCCGGTCGCAGGCCGAAGACCGGGCCACGCCTGGCCGTCGGTGCGATCACGAGCCCGTTCGCCGAGACTGGAGAGGCGATGAGGCGCAGGAAGGGGTTGTAGGTCTCCGATGGATTGAGGGAGCCGTAGCGCCAGAGCTCGCGACCGTTCCCGAAGTCGTGTGCCGTGATGTAGTCGGCACCGTGGACGAGCAGCGCGATCGGTGTGTTCCTGGCGGCGCGAAGCGGCACGACCGAGGTGTAGACATGCCGGCATTCGTCCACCGCATCGGTTGCGCGCTCCTGCTTCCACAACTCCTTGCCGGTGACGGCGTCTAGCGCGATGACGAGTTGGGCGTCATTGTGGAGGAGGTGGAGGAAGACTCGGCCGCCGATCAGGAGGGGTGAGGTCGTGAGACCGAAGAATAGGTTCGGCTTGCCGTAGCGCTCCGAGAGATCGACCTGCCAGCGCGCGTTGCCATCCAGGTCGAAGCTGGACAAGAGACCCGTTCCGAAGAGTGTGTAGAGATACTCGCCATCGGTTATCGGCGATGACGCCGCCACGTTGGTCTCGTGGGCGAACTGCTCGAAGACTTCGATCGCGCCGTGGTCGGCCCGCTGCTGCCAGGCCACTGTGCCGTCGCGGTCGACGGCGAGGACCAGCAGCGCATCGGAGTCGGCGTCGGTCGAGGTCAGGAAGATCCGATCGCCCCAAACAACGGGGGACGAAGCGGCCCAGCCTGGTAGATCGAGGCGCCAAAGGACGTTCGACCTATCGGCGCCGTCGGCGTGCCAGATCGTCGGCAGGCCCGTTTCGGGCGAGGTGCCGTCGAAGTTTGGTCCCCGCCAGTGCGGCCAGTTCTCGGCCGTGGCCGGCGCGATGGTGAGCAGCAAGGCGGCGAGACGGACGAGAGACAGGCGCATGGCGGCTTCCGTGGCGTAGGCGTTGGCGATCGGGCGAGAGCCGACCATTGTTTCACCCGATCGCCTGCCACGGCTTGGTTCCTCGCGAACGAATGCGACCGGCGCGGTCGGCGGAGCGGGAGGCCGATGATCCCATCCGGAAGGAAATGTCGTTTGGGGATGTGGGCTGCCCAATGGAGAAGGCAGCACGATGGGTGAAATACCTCCAGGAGAGCATTCATGCGTGGACGAGCGAGGAACGAGGCACAGGAGCAAGCGGGAACGACCGGTTGGGGAAGGAGTGCCGTAGTGACGAGAGCTGCTATGACGAGCGCTGCTGTTGCGAGTGCCTTGGCAATGAGTGCATTGCCGATCGCGGCCGAGTCAGGCGTGGTCTTCGACAATGTCGGGGTCGAGCTCGACTACCTGCGTGCACCTGCGGCCAACTTTCCGCAGCTCGTCGAGCTGCTCGAGGGCTCGTTGGAGGGCCAGGGGCTGGCGTTCGCTACGATTCCCGAGCAGCTTCCCGGGCGCGTGCGCGGCGTACCGGGCGTCGCGGTCTTCGACTACGACGGCGACGGCGACCTCGACATCTATGCGACCCAAGGCCCGGGCCGCGCGGGCAGCCTGTTCGCCAACCAGCTCGCCGAGACCGGCCGGGTCTGGTTTCACGATCTCGCGGTCGAGGCTGGCGTCGGGGCCGAGGACATGGACGCCTGGGGTGTCTGCTACGGAGATCTCGACAACGACGGCGACGAGGATCTCATCCTGACCGGCAACGGTGAGCCCAACCGGCTCTACGTGAACAATGGCGCGGGCGCCTTCGACTTCATGCCCGACAGCGGCATCGGTGGTGGCAACAGCCACAGCACGGGCTGTGGCGTCGGCGATGTGGACGGCGATGGTCTGCTCGACGTCAGCGTGGTGAACAACTGGGACCAGAAAGACTTTGCGCCGTGCTTTCGGGCGAACCTGGTCGATGAGGTGGAGCACAACCACCTCTTTCGGAACCTGGGTGGCAACCGCTTCGAAGACATCAGCGAGACTTCGGGGATTCGCACGCTGGAGGGCAACAAGGATGCCGATGGCAACGCGCTCGACATTGCGGGGATCACCTGGGGACACGCCATGGCGGACGTCGATCTCGACGGCGACATCGACATCCTCTACGCTGACGACCAGTGCGAGATCCTGCCGGTGAAGCAGGGCGGACCGCTCGATCGCGGCTATGTCCACGTCATGCTGAACGACGGCACCGGCCATTTCGTCGACCAGCCCATGGCCGAGGTTCCGGAGTCCTCGAGCACCTGGATGAGCATCGCTTTCGGCGACTACAACTGCGACGGCAACCTCGACATGTTCCTGTCGAGTTTTGGCGACTATGCCTTCAACAATATCGGCGTGCCCAACGCGGTTGGCGATCATTCGTCGCGCTGGGTGCTCGGACGTGGCGACGGAACCTTCGAAGAGGTCGGTCTCAATCCGGAGCTGACGGCGACGCCCTTCGGCTGGGGCAACGCAGCACTCGACTACGACAACGACGGTGACCAAGATGTCGTCTTCATCGGCGGCCTCGACCAGCTCTTGGTCAACCAATCGGACAACCCGGGTACGCTCCTCGCCAATCAGGGCTGC
The DNA here is from genome assembly GCA_937948815.1 of uncultured bacterium. Classification (GTDB taxonomy): domain Bacteria; phylum Acidobacteriota; class Thermoanaerobaculia; order Multivoradales; family J023; genus J023. The sequence continues at coordinate 800 of CALFAM010000250.1, read as the reverse complement.
ACGGCCACGTTCACGGCCGAGATCGAAGCGATTCCGACGAACTACTCACGGCACAACGTCCAAGGGCTGGCGGCTGGCGATCTCGATCAGAACGGTTTCACCGACTTTGTGACGGTCTCGAATCTTCGACTGCCCGACGAGCTGCCGCTTCAGCTCGGTCAGCCAGCCGGCGGTCCGCTCGATGCCACCGCTGCCTTCTACCCGGCCTTTGCGCCGACCGACGACAGCTTGGCGTTCTGGCGCTGGCTCGGTGTGGAGTATGGCCAGGGCGAGCTGACGGTCGAGCTGAACCGTGGCGACAATGGCAACCGCTGGATCGCCGTCAACACGATCGGAACGGTGGGCCTGATCGCGGGCGCGCGAAGCAACCGCGACGGCATCGGTGCGGTGGCGCGGGTCACGCCGCATGGCGGCAAGACCGTCATGCGCCCAGTGCATGTCGGCAACTACACCTCGGCGCACGCGCGCCAGGGCAACTTCGGACTCGGCGCGGCACGCTTCGCAACGGTCGAGATGGTGTGGCAAGGCAAGACCCGCAACAAGCTCTATGGGGTTCGCCATGGAGAAACCATCGACTTCCCGGAGATCCCTTGCAGCTACGATGGAGACTTTGGCACCGGTCAGTACTTGCAGTGTTTGCGCCGGTCTTTCCGGGATCTTCGCCGCGCCGGCGTGGTCGAACGGCACCTCCAAGGCCGGCTGCTGTGGAGCGCCTTGGTCGCCCGACTCGAGTACCGATTCGGCGGCTAGCGCTCCGAGCCGGACGCCAGGCTGACGTCACGTTGGAGCAGACGGAGCGG
>CALFAM010000249.1 GCA_937948815.1 uncultured bacterium | reverse complement strand
GGCGTCCGCGTGGTCGCGCGGCTGGCCGACGGCGTTCCGCTGGCCCAGGCGCAGGGCGAGATGAACGCCATGGCCACCGCACTGTCCGCCGAATTCCCCACGATCTACCCGGTCGGCAGCGGCCCGCCAGCGAACCGCTGGGGCATCGACCTCGTCCCGCTGCTCGACCAATTGGTCGGCGACCTCCGTGCGACGCTGTTCATCCTGCTCGCAGCCGTGGCCCTGGTCTTGTTGATCGGCTGTACCAACGTCGCTTCTCTGCTGCTGGCCCAGGCAGCGAGCCGTGGTCGCGAGGTCAGCCTGCGCGCGGCCCTGGGCGCGGGACGCAAGCATCTCTTCCGGCAGATGATCACGGAGAGCATGCTGCTCTCGCTGGCCGGCGGCATCCTCGGCGTGCTCCTGGCACGCGTCGGCCTGGACATGGTGTTGCGCTTCCAGGGCGGCAACCTTCCGCGCCTTCACGAGGTCACGATCGACGGCCGCATCCTCTTGTTCTCCCTCGGGTTGTCGATTCTGACCGGCCTGGTCTTCGGCCTGGTGCCGGCACTCCGCGGCTCGCGCATGGCGTTCTTCGACGTGCTCAAGGAGGGCGGCCGGAGCGACGTCGGCAGTGCCTCCCACAAGCTGCGCAGCGCCATGGTGATCGCAGAGGTCGCCCTCGCGCTGGTGGTGCTGGTCGGTACGGGCCTGCTGCTGCGCAGCGTTCACAGCCTTGAACGCGTCGATTCCGGATTCCGCGCCGAAGGCGTGCTCGCTGCCGACATGACCTTCTCCCGTCGGCGCTACCCGGACGGCGCCTCGCGGCGCGCCATGGTCAAGGAGATGCTCGAGCGCCTGCGTCAGATGCCCAACGTGGTCGACGTTGCCGCGAGCTCGCAGCTGCCGTTCAGCGGCGCGACCACGGTCGGCGAAGTCGAAGCGGAAGGCAAGCCGCCGACGCCTGGCAGCCCGAATCCACAGGTCGACTGGCGCTTCATCTCTCCCGATCTGTTCACCACCATCGGCATCCCCCTGCTCAGCGGTCGAACCTTCAACGACCTCGACCACGAAGAAGCTCCGCAGGTCGTGGTGATCGACCGCAACCTCGCGCAGCGCCTCTGGGGAGATGAGGATCCGGTGGGCAAGCGGCTGCGCATGATTTCTTCCCTGTCGGGTGAGGGTTGGCGGACCGTGGTCGGTGTCGTCGGATCGATTCGCCACCGCAGCCTGGCGACCGGCTCTGCAGAGATGCTCTACGCCCCCTATCTCCAGGCGCCGGCGAGTCAGCTGAGCATCGTGGTGCGCAGCCAGGGCGATCCCACCGGCCTGATCGGCTCGTTGCGACGCGCCGTGCGTCAGGTGGACCCGAATCAACCCTTGTCGAACATTCAGACCCTGGACGAGCGGGTAAATGCCTCGCTGTCCGCCCCGCGCTTCCATCGTTTGCTGTTCGGCCTCTTCGGTGCCGCGGCGCTGGTACTGGCGTCGGTCGGGGTCTACAGCCTGGTGTCACACAGCGTGGCCCTGCGCCGGCGCGAGATCGGTCTGCGCGCCGCGCTCGGCGCCGAGCCCTCGCAGGTCGAGCGCTTCTTCCTCGGCCGGGGCATGCGGTTGATCGGGGTCGGCCTCGGCTGCGGCCTGGTGGTGGCCGTGGTGCTCGCGATCAGCTTCCGCGCACGGCTGATCAACATCGTCACCGGCGTCGACGTGCTCGACCCCTTGACCTTCGCCGCCGTGCCGCTGATCTTGGCCGGTATCGCCCTGCTCGCCTGCATCGTGCCGGCACGTAAGGCAGCCCGGATTGATCCGATGGTCGCCCTGCGGCAGGACTGAGCACGCTCGATGCCTGAATTTCTTCGAGGCCGAATCGCTTCATTTCCCGCGTCGCTGCGATGCCCCCGTCGCTTCGATGACCACGTTCTTGCGATGACGGGCACCGGCTCCCCCATGCGATGAGCACAGCATCTTCCGCCGCTGCCGCGGGCGGCATGCGGACCTTCGTCCTGGTCTGGCTCGGCCAGGTGGTTTCGTACGTCGGCTCTGCCATGGCGGCGTTCGCCATCGGGGTCAAGATCTTCCAGGTGACCGGCTCGGTGTCGCGGTTCGCCCTGACCAGTCTCGCCATTGCCCTGCCGATCTTGGTGATCTCGCCGCTCGCCGGCCGGATGGTCGACCGCTACGATCACCGAAAGATCCTGATCCTCAGCCACCTCGGCGCTGGCGGTGCCTACCTCGTGCTCTATTTCCTGGTGTCGGCGGGCCAGGTCACGTCATGGCACGTGTACCCGCTGATTGCCTTGGGCTCGGTGTTCTCGACCTTTGTTTGGCCCGCGATGTCCGCCGCCACCACGTTGTTGGTCGGGCGGGCACAGCTCGGCAGGGCCAGCGGCATGCTCCAGATGGGACTGGCCATGGCCCAGGTGGCCGGTCCGCTGCTCGGCGGCTTGTTGCTCGTTGTCATGGGCTTGCCCGGCCTGATCGTGGTCAATGTGGTGAGCTACCTGCTCGCCACCATTGCACTGCTCTTGGTGCGCTTTCCGACCGTTGCCGACAGCGTTCCGGACGGTGAAACATCGGACCGGCCCGCCGGGTCGGCCGCGAGCGGAGCGGACAGTGCTGGTGGGGACAACCCTTGGGGGGACAGGGCGGACGCAGCGTCAGGTGCCTCGGGCTGGGGCTTCCTCAAGGCGCGACCCGGCTTGCTGCGCCTGTTGATGCTCTTCGCCGTGCTCAACTTCGTCGTCGGCATGGTGCAGGTGCTGATCACGCCGCTGGTGCTCTCCTTCGCGGGACCGACGACGCTCGGATTGGTGCTCGCCATTGCAGCGTCCGGCATGCTGGTCGGCAGCACGCTGATGGCCGTCTGGGGTGGTACGCGGCAGCGGATCCCGTTGATCCTGGTCACCATCGCGCTGCAAGGTGTGATTCTCTTCGCTGCCAGCTTCCGGCCCAGCGCCAGCTTGATCGCCATCGCGGCGTTCTTCTTTCTCTTCGGAGTGCCGCTGGTGACGGCTTCGAGTCAGGCACTGTGGCAGCTCAAGACACCGGTCGCCATCCAGGGCCGGGTCTTCGCCCTCCGGCGCATGATCGGAACAGCGGCGGTACCGCTAGCCCAGGCCGCCGCAGGGCCGCTGGTCGACTACGTTTTCGAACCTCTGGCGGCGCGCGGCGCGTTCGATCGGCTCCTGGGACCCATCGTCGGCCTCGGCAGTGGCGCGGACACCCATGCTGGACGCGGTATTGCCGTCTTGCTGGTCGGCCTCGGCAGCCTCTTGCTGGTCGCCGTCGCCGTGGCCGCGACGTCACGTGCCCTACGCCGAGCCGAGGTCGACATTCCCGACGCCCTCGACGCCACAGATAGCGAGAGCGCGGTCGATCCTGCTGCTGAGCAGGCCCGCAGGCCAAACCTCTTCGCGCGGATGCACGCTCGCCACGGCTGGCTGCTCGCCACAGCAGGCCTCGCCGCCGCTGTCCTGGCTCTGATGGCCGACCGGCCTCCACGTGCCTTGGGAATCGATGCGCCGGCGGATCAATTCTCCGCCTTCCGCGCGCGTGCGCACATCGAAGCCATCTCCACCGAACCGCACCCCGTGGGCACCGCCGCACAGGCGCGCGTGCGCACCTACCTCCGTGAGCAGCTCGAGGGCCTCGGGCTCGAGGTCGAGGAACAAGCGACGACGATCGGTCACGTCCTGGGGCGGACACAGGTCCTCGCCGATGTGGTCAATGTCATGGCGCGTCAGCCGGGATCCGTGTCGACCACACCGAATTCAGGCGCTCGGCACGCCATCTTGCTCGCCGCCCACTACGACACGGTGCCGTCCAGCAACGGCGCGGCCGACAACGGCGCCGGTGTCGCCGCCTTGCTCGAGACCGCCCGCGCACTGCGGTCGGCACCACCGCTCGACCACGACGTGATCTTCCTCTTCACCGACAGCGAAGAGCTGGGCCTGCTTGGCGCCCGCGCGTTCCTGCGCCGTCACCCTTGGTCCCAAGACGTCGCCGCCGTGCTCAACTTCGACGCCCGCGGCAGCCGCGGCCCGAGCTTCATGTTCCGCACCGGTCACGACAACGGATGGTGGCTGCCTCATTTCTTCGCCGCCCCCGACGCACGGGGCAACTCCTTGATGGCCTCGCTGTTCCGTCTGCTGCCCAACCGGACCGACTTCTCAGTTTTTCAAGCTAGCGGTCTCCCCGGCTTTGACTTTGCTTTCATCGACGGGCTGACGCACTACCACACGGACCTGGACCGCACCGAAGCAGTCAGTCTCCGCAGTGTCCAGCACCACGGCGCCAACGCCCTGGCCCTCACCCATCACCTGGCCAACCTCGACCTGACAGCCGATGCCACGCACCGAAGTCAGCCGGACCGCGCCTACTTCACCGTGCTCGGCGGCCTCGGCATCCACTACGGACAAGGCATCGCTTGGGCGTCAGCGGTGATCGTCGTTGGACTGTTCCTCGGGGTCCTCTGGGTCGGCCGGCGCCGGCTCTCGGTCGGTGGTGTGGCGCTCGGATTCTTGGCCCAGCTCGTTCTGCTGCTCGCCATTCCCATTCTGATCAGCCTGATGTGGATGGGTCTTCGTGACCTGGCGGGCATTCCCGTGATCATGGGCAGCACGCCGGCCGCCCATACCTTTATGGTGGGCTTCAGCCTGCTCGCCCTGGCGGCCGGCCTGGTGATTCTGCGCTTTTTCCGGCGCCAGATCGATTGGCTCGACCTGGCGATCGCCGGGATTGTCTGGTGGTTGATTCTGCTCGTGCTAACCAGCGATACCAGCCTCCCGGTGGTGGCCAACTACGTGATCGTGTGGCCTCTGATGCCTGTCCTGGTGCTCCTGCTGGTGCTGATCCGGCGCCCGGAGCCCTGGCCGCCCGGCTTGCTGTGCGGCATCCTCTTCCTCGCCTCGCTGCCTGCGCTACTGCTGCTCGTGCCGCTGGTCCGAGACTTCTACATCGCCATGCAATCGCTGGCCGAGCTCGGCGGGGGCGCCCTGGTTCCGGGAATTCTCTTGCTGGCGCTGCTCGTTGCCCCGCTCGACGTGCTCAATCGCACCCTGCCGCGGACCGTGCCGCTGATCGCTGCCGGTCTCGGTCTGGGCTTGGTGTCCATCGGCGTGGTGACGACCCTCCGCGCGAAGCCCGGGCCCGAGCTGAGCTCGGCGGTCTATACGGTCGACACGGAGACTGGACGTGCTGCCTGGTTCAGCTTCGACCCACAGCCCAATCGCTGGAACCGCCAGTTCGGCTTCGAGGCAGGCAAGACCAGCTCGTTCGACCACTTCTACCCGTTGATCGGCAGGCCCTTGCTGAGCCGCGCCGAGCCCAGCCCGCCACCTCCGAGTGCGCAACCTCCGGTTCAACCGACGGCCGTTACCTTGCTGTCGCGCGAGCCGAACGCGGACGGCAGCGAAACCGTGCGATTGTCGTTCCAAGCCCGGGACGACATCTATGGCCGCACGGTGGTGATCACCCCGCAGGACGCCGTGCGCGCGGCCTCGTGGGTAGGCGAACGCGTGACCTGGCGTGAGCCGGTCAAGCTCCTCCTGCGGGTGCCTGTTCAGCCCAACGAGATCATGAGCCTCGACGTCGATCGGGACACCACCCTGACCCTGACCGTGGTCGATCAGCAGCCAACGCTGCCCAAGGTCCCGAGCTTCGTCGCCCGAACCCCGGCCGACCTGCCGCGGCCGTACCTGACGGTCTTGCGCACTGACGTCACCTTGGTGCGAAGTGTGTTCGAGATCGCCGCGCACGGAGCCGAAGAGGTCGTGCCGCGAATGCTGGTGCCTGTGACGAAGGGATCAGCCATGACCATGCCACCGGCAGCAGACGGTCAGACGATCGGTGACGAGGCTCCTGGCGACGCCGCGACCACCGGCGCAGGCCGGGCCAGCGAGCGTGACGCGCGAGCCGATCAGTCCGTGCCGTCGATTTCGGCGAGCAGGGCCGCGGCGGTCTCGTCGTCGACTTCCGCCAGCATCTGATCCGCGATGGCCTGTTCGAGGCCTGCAATCGTCGGCTGATCGAGCAACGCACGCAACTCGATCGACACTCCGAACGCCTCACGCACGCGCGCGAGGACGCGAATCGCGAGCAGGGAGTGCCCCCCCAGGTCGAAGAAGCTGTCGTGGATGCCCACACGCTCGGCACCGAGGACTTCGGACCAGATGTCCGCGAGCAGGTGCTCGACCTCGGTTTCCGGAGCCACAAAGTCGGCGCCCTCTGTCTGGGCTTCGATCGGCATGGCGGTCAACGCGCGGCGGTTGACCTTGCCGTTGGGCGTACGCGGCAAGGCATCGAGCACGATGATCGTCTGCGGCACCATGAAGCCGGGCAGCCGAGTACCGATTGCCGTGCGCAGGGAGGCGACGGTTGGTGCGCCGTCGGCGTCCGCGTCCGCGATGGCCACGAACGCCACCAACGCCAGGTCTGACCCCGGAGCGGGTACCCCCTCTCCGGGTGTCGGCTCGAGGGGGCGGGCCAACGCCGCCGCATCGGCCACGCCGGGTTGAGCGCGCAATGCCGCCTCGATCTCACCGAGCTCGATGCGGAAGCCACGTACCTTGACCTGGTGGTCGAGTCGACCGAGGAAGGCAAGCTCGCCGTCGGCACGTAGCCGGGCGAGATCGCCGGTGCGGTAGAGGCGACCGCCGGGCTCGGTGCTGAACGGATCGGGCACGAAGCGCTCGGCGGTCAGCGCCGGGCGCCCGAGGTAGCCACGGGTCACCTTGCAGCCCCCGAGCACGATCTCCCCCACCACGCCACGCGGTACGGGCGCCAACGCGCCATCGACCAGGAAAGTCCGACTGCCCGTCACGGAGCGGCCAATCGGCGGGGCGGTCTCCCCGGGCTGCATCTCGGCCCAGGTCGAATAGGTCGTATCCTCGGACGGGCCGTAGAGGTTGTACACCTGAACGGGCTCCGACGCGCCCCCAGGAGCCTGCCCGGTGCCGGCTGCTTGGAGATCGATCACCAGGTCTCCAGGCAGCGGCTCGCCAGCGAGACACACGGCACGCACGGCAGGTGGCAACTGGCCCTCGGTCGCCAGGAGCGCCGCGGCAGCCGAGGGCACCGTGTTGATCAAGGTGATGCGGTCGACCGCCGGCAGGCTCGGCATCGCAAGGGCGTCCGCCGCGAGGATGACCGTGCCTCCCAGCCCGAGGGTAGCGAAGAGCTCGAAGACCGATAGGTCGAAGCAAATCGACGTCGAGGCGAGCACCCCAGCGCGGACCGAATCATCGAAAGCACTCGCCGCCCAGCGAACCAAAGCATCGGCATTGCGATGGGTGATCGCGACCCCTTTGGGCCGGCCTGTCGAGCCGGATGTGTAGATCACGTAGGCGAGGACATCGAGCCCTAGGTCGCCAGCGCCTCCGAGATCGTTCCCGGTGCTCGCGCCGGCATCCGTGCTTCCGTCGGCACGAGCCGCGGCAGCCGGGCCGAGTGTCGCGAGATCGAGCTGTGGCACGGTCACCGCGGCGAGCGCTTCGGGGGGCGTTCCGTGTATCAATACGAGGGTTGCGGCACAGTCCTCGAGAATCACCTGCAGCCGACTGGAAGGATAGGCGGGGTCGAGGGGCACGTAGGCGGCGCCGACCGACAAGACGCCGAGCATGCCCGCCACCATCTCGGCACAACGCGGCGTGGCAATGCCGACCAGGTCGCCGGCACCGACACCGCGTGCGGAAAGCGCGTCGGCAACGTGACGCGCTTCGGCAATCAGGACTCGATACGACCAGGCGCGCGTTCCGTCGACCAGCGCGGTGGCATCTGGCGTGCGCGTGGCTTGGGCGGCAATCCGCGCATGGAGCGGAACCGCCTCCGTGGACGGTGTCGAATGGGGTTCCGATGCGGGCGCCAGACTCGAGCGCACCGGCTCGTTGCACGCCGTGAGCATCGCCGAACGGCTCGCTGGATCGAGCATCGGCAGCCTGGACATGGGCAGGTCCGGATTCGCGACCGCCGCCGGCGCCAGCACCTCGAAGGCGCGCAACAACCGCTCGGCGGTCGCCTGGTCGACCCGGTCGGTGTCATAGGTCAGCTCGGTGACGATCTGGCCATCGACCTCCGCGGCAGCGAGGAAGACATCGAGCTGGGCACCTGTGCGTACCACCGCCAGAGGCTCGAGCTGCCAGCCGCCGAGCGTCAGTGACTGGCCGAAGCCCAGGGCAAAAGCCAGCAGGGCTTGTTCGGTGGCCGTGCGGGCACCGTAGTGAACGAACATGGCCTGAAAGAGGGGCGCGTGGGCATCGGCGCCCTCGGGACTGAGCTTTTCGACCAGCACGGGGTGTGGCAGGTCGCGGTGCCGGAGGGCGCCGAACCAGGCGCGCCGCTGAGCTTCGAGGTGCGACGCGAAGGATGGGTCCGTCGAAAAATCGGCGCGAACCACCAACGGGTTCACCAAGTAGCTGACCGTACTCTCGGTCTCACGGGTGCGGGCGGTGGCTGGCGTACCGAGCATTACTTCTTGCTGACCGCCCCAGCGGCTCAAGAGGACCTGGAACGCCGAAGCGAGCACGGTGAACGGCGTGGCCTTCTCCGCCGCTGCGAATGACAGGACGCGCGCCGAATCCGCGGAGCTGAGCTGTCCGCGGACCGATGCGCCGGCCAGGCGCGTGCCGACCCGACGGGAAGGATCGACGTCGGACGGCAACGACAGCCGAGATGGGCTGTCGCCGAGCTGGCGCTGCCAGTAGCGCAGGGACCGGTCGCTGCGCGATCCTTCGAGACGACGTGATTCGGCGGCCGCCAGGCCGAGTGCGTGCTCGACGGACTGTGCCGTCGGCGCAACCCGGTCGATCGATGCCGCGGTCGTCAGACGCTCGAGGTCATGAAGGATCAGCCCGAGCGCGGCAAAATCGCTGATGATGTGGTGTGCAGCCAGGGTCAGGACCGGTGGTTGCTCCGGGGCACGCAGCAGCACGACGCGCACCAAGGGGCCGCGGGCCAGGTCGAAAATCGCGTTGACGCGCTCGCTTGCTGCGGCGCGCAAGGCCTCGCCATTGGTGTCCGCTGGTAGGTCGATCACCTCGAGCCGCGGATGCGCCTGCGGATCGGGAACCGCGCACGGCTCACCATCGCGTTCTTCGAAACGAACACCGAGCCAGGGATGTCGCGACGCCAGCGCCTCGACCGCGCTAGCCAATGACGCGACGTCGAGTCCTGCGTGAACCCTCGCCGCCCCGCCGATGTTGTACGCACTGGCGTTCGGCGCCAGCCGATACAGATACCAGAGCGCACGCTGACCATGGGTGAGCTGAATGGCGCCAGGACTGTTCACGGCAAAATCTCCCATCGGGTCGATACCTTGGCAGTTGCCTTCGAAAGGCAAGAGGCCCTCGAAAGGCGGAGGGCCGTCGAAAGACAAAAGGCCGTGACGGCATCGTACCGTCACGGCCTTGAGCGATCCCGAAGGCGCGAGCCCCCGGGAACAATCAGCTAGAGACCGAACTGCTCTTCGAAGAAGAAGCCGAAGGCGCTGAACTTCAGGCGGAGGCTCTCGAAGATGTTGATCTCGCCGGCCCGGCGATAGTCGCGGAGTGCGCGACCAACGCAGCGAACGTAGCGGCCGAAGTTGGCGTTGTCGG
>CALFAM010000248.1 GCA_937948815.1 uncultured bacterium | reverse complement strand
CGCAAGGCGCGGGCTATCACGAGGCCCTGGCCGCCGCGGCAGCAGGGTACGAGATCTGTGTGCGCACGGGCATGGCCGGCTATGACCGTGTGCTGGGCAACTCGGTCTTCTTCGAACGCGGTTGGCACGCAACGTCGATCTGCGGCACCCTCGCATCGGCTGCGACAGCCGCCAAGATCTTCGGCCTCGACGCCGCGGGCATCGCGCATGCCATGGGTATTGCCGCGTCCATGGGGTCGGGCATCATCGAGGCCAATCGCTCAGGAGGCTCGGTCAAGCGGCTCCACTGTGGCTGGGCCGCGCACGCCGGTCTGGTCGCCGCGCAGCTGGCGCGGGCCGGCATCACCGGTCCACCGACTGCACTCGAAGGGCGCTTCGGTTTCTACCAGGCCTTTCTCGGCGGCAGCATGGAGGCATCGGAGATCACCGATGGCCTGGGCGAGGACTGGTGCATTCCTGGCATTTTCTACAAGCCATACCCGGCCAACCATTTCACCCATGCCGGGATCGACGCCGCTTTGCGCCTGCGGGAAAAGGTTTCGGTCGACGCGATCGAATCCCTGGAGCTGCGGGTGGCGACGGCACCGCATCGCACCATCGGTCAGCCGCGTGAGCAGAAGATCCGTCCGCAGTCCGGCTACCACGCTCAGTTCTCCGGGCCGTTTACCGTAGCCGCGGCGCTCTTGGGCGGTGGGGGGCTGGGGCTCTGGCTCGACGATTTCACCGACCAGAACGCCAGTGATCCGACCTACCTCGCCTTGGCTGCCAAGGTCGAATGCGTGGTCGACGCGGAGTGTGACGCGATTTTCCCCAACCAGTTCCCAGCCATCCTGCGCGCGCGCCTCGTTGACGGCCGTGAGATCGAGGAACGGGTGATGGAGAACCGTGGTGGCCCTGGCCGGCCTCTGTCGCGTGACGAGCTGATGATCAAGTACCGGGCCAATGCTGGCCGAACGCTGCCGGACGCGGCCGCCGAACGCCTGGCGACCGGCATTCTCGACGAGGTCGATCGACCGGCTGGCAGTATCCTCGAGCCGGCGCAGTCTGCCCTCGAAACCACGTCCGCCCTCGAAACCATTCACAAGGAGGAGCAATGTCCAAGCGACCGAACATTGCAAGTGATCACGAGCGTGCCATAGAGCAGGAGATCCAGCAGGCGCGCGGGGAGCGCGACGAGGCGATGGCCGACCGCATGGAAGCTGCGGGCACCGCGCCGACTGCCGATCCCCAGCCCTACATTCTCAGCTTCAGTCGCGGACCCGCGAACCATGAAGTTCCTGCCGAGGTGCAGGCATGGATCGCGGAGCGCGAAGCCGAGCAACTCGAGCACTACCAGCGCATCTACCGCGAGATCGAGCAGCTTGCCCCGTATCGTGATCAATGGATCGAAGAGTTCTTCGACCGCATCTCGGGGCCGCGTGGTTTCTCGGTGCATGCCGGACAACGAAAGACCATTCCCAAGGACCAGATTCCGACCCGCCCCGATCGTCCGTGGCGCGTGGTTTGGTAGAGAGGTAGCAATCATGGGAAGACCACACATGGAGCCGCTCGTCGACCGTGATGTCACCCCGCGCGCCCTGCGCCTGCCCGGATGGGCGAGCGGAATCACGTATCGGACGCTCTCGATCGACCCCGTCAATGGCTCGTGTACGCAGGTTGTGGAGATGGTCGGCGGCTTCCGCCAAGAAGCCGGCTTCTCACGCTCAGAGTGGGAGCTCTTCATCCTCGACGGTAGGCTGACCATCGACGGCACGGCCTATACGAAGGGACAGTATTTTTTCATCCCCGCAGGCTATCGGATCGGCAACATCGAAGCCCCACTCGGCTGCCGCGCGATCTGGTTCTTCAACGATCATTACCCCGATTGGGTCACGGCAACCGATCATCGCGATGATGACGTGGCGACCGATCAATTCGTCAGCGTGCAGGCCGAGGACAACGTTCGCTGGCAGGTGCCTACGTTCTTTCCTCAAACCGAGCCGGGCGTATTCATCAAGATGCTACGCCTGGACGAGGAAACCGGTGCCTTCACCGGCCTCTACAACATGTGCGCTGGTTTCTGGCAGGATAACGTTTCCTACCATGACTGCATGGAGGAGTCGTACCACATCTGGGGAGAGTCCTGGATGATGCAATTCGGCTACTTGCCGACAGGCGGGTACTTCTATCGTCCGCCCTACATCGGTCATGGACCCTTCCAGTGCGAGTACGGTACCTATGCGATCTTCCGCACCGACAGCTGGCTGGTCAATCACTTCAACTGGAATCCCTACATGAACGTCGACGAGAATCGTCAGCGCGTCGTCGACATCGTTCAGAAGCGTCAGCCGTTGCTCACGGACTGGACCTTCTTGACCAAGGACGAGTTCGTTCCCTGATCGCAGCCGAGGAACCAGACAATGGCCACAGCCAGCCCGGCCTCACCCGGCCCGGCCTTACCCGGCACCGCAGCAGCTCTTGCCCCGCTCGCCGAGCGCTCGGTGCCCGAGGTCGATGCGGCACAGCTTCTGATCGATGGTGCCTTCGTCACCGGCACGGGGGAGGCGATCGAGGTCGGCTTTCCGGTGACGGGCGAGCGCCTCACGACGCTGACCAGTGCCGGCCCCGAGCAGATTGATGCCGTCATGGCCCACGCGCACGAGAGCTTCGGGCGCGGCACGTGGCGCGACCTGCCTGCCAGCATCCGTGCCGACGTGCTCGATGCCACCGCCGACATCCTGGCCGGGCAGCAGGCTGCGCTGATCGAGCAAATACTTTTCGACAATGGCAAGACCCGTCCTGAAGCCACGATCGATGTGCTGGCGGCGGTAGGCTCGTGCCGGCGGGCGGCACAGCACGCGCGCGAAGATGCGCCGACCGTGCTGCCAGTCGCACGCGGGGTGGAACGCCACATCGTGAAGGAGGCGGCCGGCGTAGTGGTCAGCATCACGCCGTTCAACGCGCCGCTCATGTTCGCAGGTCTGAAGGCCGCTCCGGCGCTCGCAGCGGGGAACTCGGTGGTGTTGAAGCCGTCCGAGCGTGCGCCGCTTCTGGCGCGCGCCTTCTGTGCCGCAGCGGTCGAGGCCGGTGTGCCGCCCGGCGTTCTGGGGTTGGTGCAAGGGCGAGGGGATGTGGGCGCGGCGCTGTGTGCCCACCCTCAAGCCAGCATGATCACCATCACGGGTGGCACGCGGGCCGGTGCCGCGGTGATGCAGGCGGCAGCACCCACGATCAAGAACGTCCTGCTCGAGTTGGGCGGAAAGTCGGCGCACATCGTCCTTGCCGATGCCGACCTCGACGCCGCGATTCCAGCGGTGGGGGCGGGTATCTTTCGCAATGCCGGGCAGCGTTGCTTCTCGGGCTCACGATTGGTGGTGGAGGAGGCGGTTGCGGACCGTGTCGAAGCGGGGGTCGTGTCGATCGCTGAGTCGCTCTGTCTGGGCGATCCTTTCGATGCCGCCACCCAGGTGGGACCGCTGATCGATGGCCGCGCCGTGGACGATGCAGCGGCCTTCGTCGCCCGATCCTGTGAGGATGGGCTCGATGTGGCCTGCGGCGGCGGGCCGCTCACGGGACTCGGAGGCGGAAGCTTCTTCGCACCCACCGTACTTCTCGGCGCGCGCAGGGATTCCTATGCGGCGCAGGAAGAGGTCTTCGGTCCCGTTCTGACCGTCATCCGCGTCCGTGACGCCGACGAGGCCGTCGAGGTGGCGAATGACAGCCGCTACGGTCTCGCTGGTGGCGTATGGAGCCGCGACATGACCCAGGCCATGGCTGTTGCACGCGCCGTGCGGTCCGGCTACATGTGGGTCAATACCTATGCTGCGGTCTTCGAGGACGTACCGTTCGGCGGCTTTGGCGCTTCGGGCATTGGCCGCGAGGCGGGACAGTGGGGCTACGACGCCTACACGGAGCTGAAGTCCATCTTGATCGATACGACCGGCGGCTCCTCGTCTCCTGTGTTCGCGTGAGCACGCACGGTCAGATCGTGGCGGCGACCGTGACTGTGACGGATCTCGACAGCGTCGCGGCTGCCTGGCAAGAACGCTTCGGTTACGTTCAGCTGGCGCAGGGCAATGTCAGCCCAGAAACTGCGACGAGTTGGGATGCCCCGGGCGAAGCGGGCAGCCGTTTCAAGCTCTTGACGCCACCCAAGCCTGAGTCGGCAGGTGCGAACTCCGGGCGAGCGATCGATTTCGTGCTGCGCCTCGTCGAGTCATCGCCATGGCCGACGGGCACGCACCCGCGGCGAACCTGGGGCTGGGCCGCACTGGAGCTGACCGTGCGCGACGCCGACGCGCTGCATGCGACGCTCGAGCCCGATCCGCGCTTCGAGATCATCGGCGCCCCCGCGCCGCTGCCCGGTCTCGACGCCATTTATCCCATGCAGGTCGCGGGGCCGGCGGGCGAGGTGATCTACCTCAACGAAGTACGAGGCGACCTCGACAACATCGACCTGCCGCGCGCCCGGGTCGCGGTCGACCGAGCCTTCATCGTCGTGCTCGGCTCACCCGACCTCGAAGCCTCGGCACGGTTCTACACCGAGACCCTCGGCTTCGAAATCGCCGATCGCTACGAGATTCCGTATCGCGTGATCAACCATGCTTTCGATCTTCCCGCCGAGCAAACCCATGCCCTGATCACCACCCGGGTCGACCGCCGCGTCAATGTCGAGATCGATCAATATCCACCGATGGCTACGGCCCGGCCGTCGATCCCTGGGCGACTACCGCCCGGCATCGCCATGATCTCGTTCACGGTCGACCACCTCGACCAACACACCACGGCAGCCACCACCGCCCCCAACCGATTCGACGACGCGCCATACCGCGGCCATCGTTCGGCCGTCCTCCACGGCATCGCCGGCGAACGCATCGAGCTGATCGAGCGCTGAGCTTTCGAGCAGAGACAGAGCCGACCTCGAGATTGCCTCGCAGACGGGGCGATCGGTCGAATTCGTTACTCCTTCTCGGGTAGCCGTAGTACGGACGGAATCCGTGTGCGGGCCAGACTCGGCATCTGTGGGGACGGACTCGGGAAAGTCGGCCGTGTGCGTTGGCTCTGGAGGTTCTCGTGCGGGTGCCGGACACCCACAAAAGGGGATCTGATGGCCAGACGCTTGTTAGTGCTTCTCATCGTTCTACTTCTCGCTGCGATCAGCGCGGTCGCGCAGACACCGTTCGCGGATGTTACGAATGCGGTCGGATTCACCGCCGCCAACCGGCTTGGACCCTTCCCGGGCGATCACCATGGGCCTGGGGCGTTGTTCGTGGATCTGGACAACGATGGCTTCCCGGAGATCTACATTTGCCGCGGTGACCCGCTTGGCGGGCCTGCGCCGATTCGCAACGAGCTCTACCGCAATGTGCCGTCGGGAGGTGGACGCAGTTATCGGTTGCTGACCAATACGGGCGCGGAGGACGGTGGCGACTCGACCGGCGCGATTGCCGCGGACTACGACAACGACGGCGATGTCGACATCTACGTGCTCAACTTCGATTCACCGAATACCTTGCTGCAGAATCAGCTCGCCCAGGGGGCGGGCCTGACCTTTATCGACGTCACCCTCGCGACCGATCCCACGCCCAGCCCGATTCCCCCGGACGGTCAGTTCGGCGTCGGCTTTGCGATCGACGCGAGCAGTGGAATTCTGCTCGACAACACGTTGACCGCCTCGTTCTTCGATGCCAACAAAGACGGCTTCGTGGATCTCTTCGTGGGCAATCACAATGGCTACAATGCCGGGCTGATCCCGGTCACCATCGAGGGGCCGGATCCCCGCCCCGGCAGACGTGACGTGTTCTATCTCAACAACGGGAATGGCACGTTCACGGATCTCACGACGACGATGCCGGGTACGCCGCTGACCGGATTCGAAGTCCCGCCGCCAGGCGCCGGCGGGTTCACGCCGACGCAGCGCTACAGCTCGACCAATGCCGTGGTCGCGTTCGACGCCAACAACGACAACTGGCCGGATCTCTACATCACCAACAAGGTCGCCGGTCCGAGCGACGCTGACATGCTCTACCTGAACCAGGGCAACGTTGGGGGAGTCTGGCAGGGATTTCAGAATGTCAGCTACGCGGCGGGCGCTGGCTTTGCCACTTCGAGCCCGGCGGCGATGGGGGTGGCGGTCGGTGATTGGAACAACGATCTCATCTTCGACGCCTACGTCACCGACGTCGGGCCGAACGAGTTGCATACTGGCTTCATCAGTGCCGGGCAGCCGTCCTACGTCACCTTCAGTGGTGCGCCGGTCGGCGGGCTCTTTGCCTGGGGCGCGGAGTGGTTCGACTTCGACAACGACAGCCGTGTCGATCTCTACGTCGGGAACAACTCGCCGCCGGGGCAGAGCAACAGCGACCACCTGTTCTGGAACCTTCCGGGTGGCTTCTTCGAGATCAGCCTTCCTGCTGGTCTGCAGCCACTCACCCAAGGGAACGACACGCGGGCGGTGCTGACGGCGGACTACAACAAGGATGGCTCGGTCGACGTGCTGACCGTGCCGATGGTCAGCGGTCAAATCACGCTATTGCAGAACAACGTCGGCACCATCGTGCCGCAGAACAACTGGATTCACCTCAAGCTCGTGGGCAATCCTGGCGGGCCGGGACCGTTTCGTTCGACAGCAGACGCCATCGGTGCCCGGGCCTATGTCACATCTGATTTCAATGGCGACGGCACGACGCTCGATTCCGAAACGATCATGCGAGAGGTGGTTTCGGGAAGCTCGAACGCGGGCTCGACGAGTAGCCTGAAGCTCGAATACGGAATCGGCCTGGGAGGGCGTGTGAGCGTTCGCGTGGTGTGGCCGAGCGGCGCCACCACCAGCCTCACCAACCTGCCGCCCAACCAGTGCCTGACCATTCTCGAGGCTGGTGGCGCCGGACCTGCCTGCTGAGCGCCAGGCGTGTGAACGGCGCCGAGAGCGCGAATCGTCAATCGATGGTGACGACGATTTTGCCGAGGTGCTGGTTGGTGGCCATGGCCGCGAGCGCGGCCGGGGCGTCGGCAAACGAATAGGTCGCGGCGACCACCGGCCGCAGGGCGCCGGTGGTCGCGAGCGATTGCACCGTGGCGGCTGCCGCTTGCAGCTTGGCTGCATTGCGCAGCAGACGATAGACCGTGAAGCCGTGCACCGCGAGATCCTTGCGCAAGAGGGAGACGAGGTCGAAAGGGGCCTCGGTTCCCGCCATGATGCCGTAGCAGACCACATGGCCGTCGACCGCGGCGGCCTGGAAGAGTGCCGGCAGATTGGCGTAGCCGACGGGGTCAAAGGCGACATCGACCCCGTGGTCGCCGGTGGCCGTCAGAAGGTCGGCGGCGAGGTCGCCGTCCGGGTGGGCGTGAATCACCTCGTCGGCATGGGCGCTGAGTGCTTCGACCTTCGAGGACGATGTGGTGATCGCGAGCGTCCGGGCGCCCCAGGCGCGGGCGATCTGTAGGGCTGCGATTCCAACCCCGCTCGATGCGGCAGTCACGGCAACGTTTTTTCCCGCTGCCGTGTCGAGACGAAGGCCCGCGGCGCCAAGCCCGCCGGCCGACGTCAGCCCGGCGACCCACAGGCCAGCCGCTTCGTCGCTGGTCAGGGCGTCGGGCCACGGTACGAGGGCGGCCTGAGGATAGATGCCGTGTCGGCGAAACGTTCCCATTCCGGCGTAGTCGACACGGCCGACCAACAAGCCGACCCGCTGGCCGACGTTGAACTCACCATGCCAGGTCGCCTCATCGTCACCGATCGGGCCGAGCGCTTCGATCACGCCAACCGCTTCCTGGCCGAGGAACGAGGGAGAGGGCGGCTGGGTGATGTAGCGACCGGCCAAGTAGAGAAGATCCGCCCGGTTGAGGCCGATGGCCTCGATTCGGATCCGCGCCTGGCCTGCCTGCGGTTCGTTCAGCTCGTGGGAAACGAGCTCCAAGGATTCGGGACCACCGAGCTCATGGAATTGCCACGCTTCGGTCTTCATGATTCATTACCTCGGACGATTGCTACGCCGAGGATCGGGCAGCGGATTGCGGGACGGAAGGTCACGGTGTTTCGTGCCAGAGCTCGAATGGCAGGCCATCTTCGGTGGTGCCGGCCACGGCTCGCGCATTCGGGTGGACCGCGGAGTCGATCGAGACCATGGACTCGAAGTGGCAACCTTCGAGCACAGCGCAGGAACGATCGAGATCTTGGACCGCGAATCCGGCAGCATGCAGCCCGGCGGCCAAGGGCCGCGTGGGGTGCGGTTGTCCCGGATCCTCGACGAACTCGATGAGTTCGAAGCGAGCTGGGCTGGCCTCTTCGTCGGATAGCAGCACGAAGCGCACGGGTACGTTGTCTCGGGGCAAGCTCATCAGCTCGGAGATGACCGGGCCGCGGATAGGCGCATCGACCAGGACATCGAGCCCGGCCGCATCGCGCCAGGTGGCCAGCGCGCGTTCGGCGGAGGGGACCGCGAAGACGATGCTGTGGACTTCGGAGTGGATGCGGGCTCGGTCGGTATCGAGAATGCTCGGCCGGCGGTTGGCGATCTCGATGAAGACCGTGACCAGGCCATCCGGGCCGAGAGTCTCGACCTCCTTGAGGGCAAGGGGACCGACCGCATAGTCCACGAGCTTGCCGATCTCGGCGCCCGTCGCACGGGCCATCGCGATGCTCTGCTCGATGTCACGGGTGTAGAGATCGAGGGCGACGGGCCGGTGGTCGTAGGGCGAGTGGTCCGGACGGGTGGTGGCGCGCGGCGGGTGCGGGGTCTCGACCAGGCGGATCCAGCCTCGCGCGGTCCCCGGTACGGCAAGTCGCGCCTCGCGAACGGGCTGGTCGAGTCCGTAGAGGGCCATGGCCTCCGCCGTCGGAAGCTTCGCGGACGCTGTGATCTCGAAACCGAATACCGCGAGGAAGCGTGCCGAGCGATCCAGGTCGGTCGAGCCGACCACGGCATGAGAAGGACTCGTGAGTTGCATGACCATGGGATTCGATAATTGTACTACCATCAATACAAAAGCCAAGTGCCCAGACGATCGAGACGCGGTCGTTTCGACCAAGCAGGGCTCTGAGACCACGCGAGAACCGCCCAGCAACCTAGGAGGCGAACGAGACATGACACGCATCGTGCCCTTGACGCGTGAGCAGGCCGCCGATCGTGATCCACGGATCGCCGAGGCCTTGCCAGCCATTGAGAAGGGCATGGGCTTCTTGCCCGAGGACAGCCTGGTCCTCGCCCGGCATCCGCCCCTTTTCGATGCGGTCCGCCGGCTCGTCTCGGCCGCCTACGCGCCGGGCGGCGTCGGCGTTGGGCTCAAGAAGCTGGTCGCGCACATGGCCAGCCGCGCAGCTGGATGCCGATACTGCGCGGCACATACCGCGCATGGCGCGGCTGCGGTCGGTGTCGAGCAGGCGAAGCTCGATGCCATCTGGTCCTTCGACTCCGATCCGCTCTTCTCCGCTGCCGAGCGGTCGGCACTGCACGTTGCCCGCGGTGCCGCGTTGACGCCGAATACGGTGACCGATGCCGACATGCGGGCGCTCGGCGAGCACTTCAGCGACGATCAGATCGTCGAGATCGTGGGGGTGATCGCCTTGTTCGGCTTCCTCAACCGGTGGAACGCGACCCTCGACACCACCCTCGAGCCGGTTCCGTCGGCGTTCGTGCATCGCGATTCGTCAACGAGTGGCGGCACGGAGGCGTGCACGCCATGACGGCCCTGCGGCACCAGCGTGGCCGTTTGCTCTACTTCCGGCGCAGCGACCGCAAGGTGCGCGGTTTCGAAGACTTTGCGCTGACCGCGAACCCCGATGGCACCTTGACCCTGCGCTGCCTGGCGCGAACCCATGACAGCCAGTTCGTTCGTGATGTGGTCTATACCCTCGGCGCTGATCGGCGGCCGCGCGAAGTCTTCATCCGGCTCCAACTTGCCGACGCCTGGATCGGAAGCGGCTACTTCAGCTGTCACGAGGATCGTCTGCGGGTCACCGTCGACCATGCGCAGGACGGTCGCGTGGAGCAAAACCTCGCCGTACCGTCGCGCTTCCATGTCGTGTCGCACGCCGTGATGCTCGACGGCTGGACCTTGTGGGCTGCCCAGCAGGATGCGTCCTCGAGGGTCGAAGGCGAGCAAGCGATCGTCGTGTACAACACGTCCCGGCGCTGGGACGGCACCGACGGTCCGGCCGGCCAGCTCGAGCCGATGAAGCTGACCCTGGCCGAGCAAGCGGAGATCGAGGTGCCGGCCGGGCGTTTCCCGTGCCAGCGTTTCGATCTCGTCTCCGACACCATCGGCAGTCCACCAGCGCAGCTCTGGGTTACCGGTCCGGAGAACCTTCTCGTGCGCTATGACTGGCCCGAGCTCGATCTGCTCTACGAGCTCGATTCCCTGGAAGACCTCGACGCCTTGGAAGGCACAGCCCCGGCCAATCGCTGAGGTTCTGTCCGGCGAGCCGCCGGAATCCGCGTCGGTCACTCCTTGGAGTCGGCGGACCCAGAGCTGCGAACCCCAGGGGCTGCGAACCCCAGGGCTGTGAGCTTCAGGGCTGCATCGCCGTCTCAGCCGTGCCTTCGAGAAAACGAAAGGCCGCTTCGACCTCGGCGTGGCTGCCCATCAGGACGAGGACGTCCCCGGTGGCAAGGTCCAGGTCGGGTGGGGGGTTGCGGATGGGCGTGCTGTCCCGAACTACCGCGACGACGGTAACGCCGGTTTGGGTCCGGAGGCTGAGGTTCTCGAGGCTCTGGCCGACCGCGACACTGTCCCCGGCGAGCAAGAAGGTCTCGGTCGCGCCGGCTGACAGGGCCTGCAGCAGGCGGTCCGAGAGGCCGGTCGTTGCCGGCGCCCGCAGCATCTGGTAACCGTCGGCACGCAAGATCCGTGCTTCGGCCTGGATGACGTTACCGGGCACGTGAAGCCGGCGGAGTACCGCGGTCACGATCTCGATCGAGCTCTCGAACTCCTCGGCGATCACCAGGTCGGCGCCGCATGCCTCGAGCTCTTCGATCTCCGCGAGCTGCCGGCTGCGGGCAATCAAGAAGAGCTTGGGATTGAGCTGACGGGTGAGCCGAAGGCCGCGTCGCAGGGCGTGAGGGTCGGAGATCGCGAACACCGCGACCTGCGCGCGATCCATGCCGCAGCTCTGTTGAATCTCCGGGCGGGTGATGTCGCCGTAGAGGATCGGCTCGCCCTGCGCCTTGGCTTCCTCTACGTTTCGGTCGCTGAGCTCGACGACGCGGTAGGGGATATTGGCGGGACGAAGGACCCGCGCCAGATGCTTGCCGTTCAGCCCGTAGCCGACGATCACCACGTGGTTGGCCAGCGATTCGTCCTGCTGCTCGTCATCCGTGCGCATGGCGCCGATTCGATGGGCCAAGGCGTCGGCCAGGCGTGGGCCGATGGCGATCAGCAGCGGGGTGAGGAGCAGGGTCAGCACCGCGGTGGCAATGGCAAGTTGGTACTGCCAGTCGTCGAGCAGGCCGAAGCTGTGGCCGCTGCGCACCAGGACGAAGGAGAACTCACCGATCTGAGCCAGGGCGAGGGCCGCCAGGAGTTGGGTGCGTGCCGGGTAGCGCAGGGCCTTGACGGCGACCAGCACGATCGAGGCCTTGACCACGACCACGGCAAGTCCGAGGCCGAGAATCAGCAGCAGGTTGTTGGCTGCGAACTCCAGGCTCAGCAGCATGCCCATCGAGATGAAGAACATGCTGTTGAACACGTCGCGGAACGGACCGGTCTCGGCCTGGACCTGGTGCTGGTACTCGGACTCGGCGATCAGGACACCGGCCAGGAACGCGCCGAGGACCAACGAGAAACCCAGGGTCTCGGTGATCACGGCACCGCCCAAACAAGCAAAAAGCGTGGCGATGACCAACAGCTCGCGGATTCGGGTGCGTACGATCACCCGCAGCAACCTCGGCATCAGCAGCCGACCGACCACAAATGCTGCCACCACGGCCAGTGCTCCGCCCGCGAATCGCAGGACAAAGCCACCGCCGGAGGGAGTCGTGGCGCCAGCCAGCAAGGGCACGACCAGGAGCAGCGGAACGATCAAGAAGTCTTGGAAGAGCAGGATCCCGGTCACCACCTGGCCGTGGGGCGCCTCCAGCTCGCGACGCTCGAAGTACAGCTTGAGGACGATCGCCGTACTGCTCAGCGCGACCACCGAACCGAGGTAGAAGGCGAGCCGAGGGTGCGCGCCGAGAAGCAACGCGACGCCGCTCGCGGCTGCGATGGTCAGGGTCACTTGCAAGCCGCCGCCGACCAGGATCGCGCGGCGAAGGGCCAGCAGACGATCGACCGACAACTCGAGGCCGACGCCAAAGAGCAAGAAGACGACGCCGAGCTCGGCGAAGATCTCCACATTGTGCAGATCGGCGATCCAGCCGAGACCGGAAGGACCGACCACAATCCCGGTGATCAGAAAGCCAATGATCGACGGCAGGCGCAGGCGATGGCTCACCACGAGGACGGCCAGGGCAGCCCCGAAGAGGACAACGATATCGTGGAGAAAGGGGATCTCTAGCATGGACTCGGTTTGTTGTGCTGTCGTCAGCGTCGGTGGAGTTCGACACTCTACTCGTAGATGCGCCTCGCCACCACCGGTACTGCGCTTCCACCGCCGTTGTGAGCTCGATCGGCGGGCGCTGTGCGGGCGTGCGTCCGGATGGACTTGACCTTCTTGGAGCGTTCATTATAATGTCATAAAGATAGGACAATAGCCTGACTGATGGAGAACCGATGAGGCGATCGGTAACGCACCGTGACCGGCTTGGCCGCTTCCCGATGGCGGCTGCCTGCGCGTGGATCCTGCTCTGCCTACTGGCCGCGTCGCTCTGTGGTGTCGTGCCGCCTCCCGATCCGGCTTCTTCGACCTCCAAAGGCGGCGCACCGCCTGCGGATCCGCTAGCGCCGAGATCGTCCGCGGACGACGCGCTGGTGGGGCAACTCCATACCGCGACACTGATCACGCGCGATCTGGACGCGATCCGCGCCTTCTATGTCGACGGTCTCGGCTTGACCCTCGAAGGGCCGCTGCCCGTGGCCGACGAAACGCGTGCGATGCAGCGCCGGCTCTGGGGGCTCGGGACGAATTCGGGCCTACCACCTGGCCGCACGCCGCTCGGCTGGGACCTCTACCGGCTGCACCGTCCGGCCGTCGCGGATACGGTGCGTGTTCGCTTGCTGGTACCCGATCGTGAGACGCCGCGCATCCACAGCACGTGGAACGCGCGCGAGCCCGGCCCGTTCAGCCTCGGCTTTCCGGCGCAGGAGTTGGTGCCGTGGGATCGCGCCCTGCGCGCGGCCGGCTTCGAGTCGATGAACCCGATGTCGGACTACCGGGTGCCCCGTGCGGACGGTACGTCATACGGCATGCACGAGGCCATCTGGAAGGCGCCGGATTTCATGCACACGGTGACGCTCTCGCGTCGCGACGGCATGCCTCAGCTCGGCCCGACCGATCGGGAGACAGGACGAGGCGGTCCCGTGTACTCGGCACAGGTCATCGGGGACTCGGACCGCGTGCTCGCGTTCTACACCGACGTACTCGGAATGGAGATGCGCAGTGACCGTGAGTGGAAGAGCCACGGTTCGACCGGCGCCTTGGCGGTTCCCGATGGCACCGTCTTTCGCTTCTCGATCCTCTACGCCCCGGGTGCTTCTCACGGCCACTTGCTATTCGTCGACTTCCGCGAGCGGACCCTGCCCGCGACCGGCGTACCGCCACGGCCGCCCAACCGAGGCCTGGCCATGTGGTCCTTTCCGACCCGCGACCTCGACGAGGTTCGCCGGCGGGCAGAAGCCCATGGCGCCGAGGTCATCTACGGACCCGTGAACTACCGCAGCCCGATGCTGGGCCGTCACCGTGCCATGACGGTGCTGGCGCCCAACGGATTCTTGATCGAGCTCTTCGAGCCCGTGACCGCTTCGAACGGAGGAGATTCGCCATGACTGGTTGGATGAAGAAAGCCTGCTTGATTACGGTGGTGCTGCTGATGCTTGCACCGGCAGCATTCGCCGCCAGCGTCGCGGGAACGATCACGGCTCAGGACGGCAGTGTGCTACCCGGGGTCACCGTCTCGGCAACCCACACCGCAAGCGGCAAGACGACTACCACGACCAGCGATGCCGACGGCGGCTACCGCTTCGAGGACTTGTCAGCGGGTACCTATCGGCTCACCACGTCACTCGACGGCTTCGCCGACCAAGGGCTCGGTCTCAACCTGAGCGCGGATCAGAATGCCACGGAGGACTTCGCCCTCGACTTGGGGGCAATGGAGGTGGTGCTGACGGTTACCGCGGCCAAGGGGGAGCGGGCCCTGTCGGAGATTCCGCAGTCGGTGACCGTGATCTCCGCCAGCGACATCGAGAACCGCCGTCCGCAGTCGGTCCAGGAAGCCTACGAGCGGGTACCCAATATGCAGTCGATCGAGGCCAATCCGGCCCGCTCACGCCCGACCTTCCGGGGGCTTTCGTCGTCGCGTCTGCTTCTTCTGCTCGACGGCGAGCGGATCAACAACTCGCGGATCGACGCCAATGCCACGGGACTGTCGCCGGGCATGATCGATGTCACGCAGGTATCGTCGATCGAAGTGGTCGGAGGGGCGGGCTCGAGTCTCTACGGCACCGACGCCCACGGCGGAACGATCAACATGATCACCCGCGCGCCCGTCCGTCCGGCGGAGGGCAGTCGCTTCGACCTGATGCTCGATGGCACCTACCGCGAGAATGGCGACTTCGATCGTGAGTACGTGGGTCTGAGCTACGGGACCGATCGCTGGGGTTTGCGCGCCGGTCTGTCGCGGTTCGACCAGAAGAGCTACGACGCCGGCGACGAGCGCATCGACCGCAGCGAGGTGGTGCGGCTGGGTGAGTTCTCCAACCTGCTGGCCGGCAATGCCAATACCTTCACCGTGTGGGACCTGGAAGCCGGTGGCGAGGTGATCAACGGGCAGGGGGACGGGATCAATGGCCGCTTCGACCTTTGGTACTACCTGAACGATCGGCACATCCTGCGCGGCACGTACCTGCTGAGCAATCATGATGAGCTGGGCGCCAGCTTCAACCAGCTGCCGTTCAACAACGTCAACCGCTTCAACGAGTTTCGAGATTTCGACAAGCTCACCATCCGTTACGAGGGATTGGAGCTGGCGAGCTGGCTGCCGCGGCTGGCGGTACGCGCCTACTCCCAGACCTTCGAGCGGCCTCAGAACGATGTTTCCTTTACGGTCGACGTCGGCAGCAGCTATGACGTGGCGGCCGACGGCTCGTTCTTCTTCACCGGAGACGTCTCGACGTTTACCTCGGGCGGAACCAATTCGCGCACCCTCAACGACATCGAGAGCGAGGGTGCGGAGGTGCAGCTCAACATCGCGCCCACCGCGAATACGCTGCTGACCACCGGTCTGCAATATGTCAAGGACGAGTCGAACGACACCTTCACGCGCTCGGTCTTCAACGGTGGCGGAACTACGACATCCTCGATTCTGGGTGCGACGACGCCGGACACCGAGTACGAGAATCTAGGTTGGTTTGGGCAGCTCGAGGTGCGGCCGGTGTCATGGCTCCGTCTGAGTGGCGGTCTCCGCTGGGACAATTGGGAGTCGACCACCCGCCCGACACCGGGCTACCCGCTTCCGGGCGGCAGTGAGCTGGGCTTCCTCGGCGTCGCGCTGAACCAGCTTCCCGATCGTCTGACGTCGTTTGGCTTCGATCTCAACGGGGTCGGCGAATTCGTGGACTCGGTGGCCAACGGCACCACGTTCAGTACCGACAACGATGTATGGACCGGCAACCTCGGCCTGACCTTCTTCCTGCCCAACGGCATCAATCCCTACATCCGCTGGGGCGAGAGCTATCGTGAGCCCGAGGTGACTGTGCGCTATCTCGTGCGCAACTTCGGCTCGGCATTTTTCGGCGTGCAATCCTTACCCAATCCGGGGCTCCAGCCGGAAGAAGGCGAGAGCCTGGACCTGGGTGTCAAGATCGACCAGCGCAATTGGCGAGCGTCGTTCGCGTTCTTCCAAAACGACATCGACAACTTCATCGATGGCATCGTGACGCCCTTGCAGTTCTTCCGCCCGGATCCGGCCAACGGCGTGCTCACCCCCGTGGGGATCTTCTTCCAGCGGGTCAACCGCAACGCGGTGACGTTCGAGGGCTACGAGGCCTACTTCGAAGGCTCGTTTGCGGTCGGCAACGGGCGGGGGAGCCTGACGCCGTACATCTCTTTGAGCTGGCTCGAAGGCGAGAATCAGGACCCGACGGAATCTGAGATTGACCTGATCAACACCTTCTACAATCGAAACGACACGCCGTTCCGACTCGAAGGCTCGCCGGGCAATGTGCCATTCGGAAACGCGGTTCCCTTCCAGGGCACGGCAGCGTTGCGCTACACCGCCCAGAGCGGGCGCTGGTGGCTCGAGTATGAGTGGAAGTTCGCCGACGAGATCGAGCGGGTGCGGCCGGAGTCGGTGGCCACGGGCAACATCACCCAATTCGGCATTCTCCGCTCGCTCGAAGGTTACGACCGCCACAGCCTGCGGGGCGGCTACGAGCTGGCCACCGAGCATCCACTCAAGCTGACCCTCGGGATCGAGAACTTCACCGACGAGCTCTACTTTCTGCCGTTCCAACTCGCGCCCGCACCGGGACGTAGTTTCGTCTTCGGCATCACGTACCGTTTCTCGCGTCAGAATTGAGCCGCGCGCATCTGCCCATGCTTTCCATCCGCGCGCGGATCTTCGCGCGCGGATGGATGTAACCGTTCCCTTCTTCTGCGACAATCCACCGCAAAGAGGAGAACAAGCCATGAGCGAATTGAGCCGCAAGGCCACGATCGTTAGCTGGACCGCACAGGTGATCGTGGCGGTCATTCTTTTTCAGACCCTGTTTTTCAAGTTCACCGGAGCCCCCGAGCCGATCTACATCTTCGAGACGCTGGGCGCTGAGCCCTGGGGCCGTATCGGCTCGGGTCTCGTCGAGCTGCTCGCGGGCGTGCTGCTGCTCGTGCCGCGATGCGCTCCATGGGGGGCTCTCATCAGTGGCGGCACCATTCTCGGGGCCATCGGCGCCCACCTGACCAAGCTCGGCATCGAGGTGCAGGGTGACGGCGGCACACTGTTCATCATGGCGCTGGTGGTGCTTGCCGGCAGCGTGACCGTGCTGGTCATCCGGCGGCGTGAGCTCCCGTTCCTGAGCTGAGCCCTGCGAAAAGGGTTCCTTTCCCATGCGCGCATCAGCGTGCTGCTGCTCAGTGTAGACAGATGTACTAATGTAATGACAATATGAATCTGCGAAGCGATACAATCGCGGGGTCTTTCCCGAGACCACGCAGCATCCTTGCTGGGCCCTTGGCGCTGCGATCGATGCTTGCCTCATGCAGAGCAGGGGTGTGCTGAACCGTGACGCATGCTGCTGCGCGAACCGTGACGAAGTAGGCCGAAGACAATGCTGCAACTGTACTTGCTGTGGATCGTGGTCGTGTTGGGCGGCTTCTACATGGGGGTTGGCTCGGTCGTATTCCAGGTTCAGAACGGATTCGATCTCGCGCTGACCTTGAACGCGGTGCTCTACCTGGGCGTCGCGTTCTACGGTCTGCCCCGGTTCGTATCCCTGCTCCGAGGAGCCCTGAAGTCGTGACCCTGGACTGGCTGTCATTCGAGATCTGGGGAGTCGACTGGGTCTCCACAGGGTTTCGCGGGCTCCACGCTCTGATGGCTGCGGCCTGGCTGCTCTTCGATTTCCTGGTCTTCTGGCTGCACTTCGACATCAAGAACCCCGCGATTCCGATCGCGCGTCGGCTGGAGCGTGCGCGGATCATGCACGGCATCGATGTCGTGGTCGGCTACGTCTTCTTGCTGATGTTTCCCACCGGCCTGGTGCTGTGCTGGCTGACCGACACGCCCGTTTTCGAGACCGGATGGCTCAACTGGAAGCATGTGCTGTACGCGGTGATCGTCATCGACGCGCTGTACCTGATTCCGATTTCAGGCACGGCGCTGCGCAACCTGCGCGCGATCGAAGCGGGTGAGGGCGATCCCGACCGCCTCAACCACGAGATTCGGCACAGCATGAACCGAGCCATGCCGGCAGTCTTCTTGGTCTGGGTACTGGTCTTCGTGATCAGCGTGATCTCGTTGCTCAACCTCAAGACCCCACCAGACCAGGAGTACATTTTCCGCAAGACCGCGGCAGAGCGTGCGGAGGACCCCACGTCATGAGCGCGGACGGAATGATCGCGGACGATACGGGCCACGAGGCTTCCGAAAGCAACCGGACTCCGCAGTCCGACATGGCCCAGCCCTATATGGCGCTGGCGCTTCAGGCCACCTGTTTCGCCGTCAACGCGGCGGCTGATCGCGCGGCGGCACGTGTCCGCATGCGTGCGTCGATCGATCGCCTGGAAGGACTGATCGCTGGCAGCAAAGCGTTCATCGGGCCGGATCTACGCCTGGTTCAGTTGCCTGAGTACCTGCTGACCAGCTACCCGACCCGGGATTCGATCGCGGGTTGGCGGGAGAAGGCAGCGATCGCGCCGGACGGCGCCATCTACCAGCGGCTCGGTCAGGCGGCAGAGCGTTTGGGGGTCTATCTCGCCGGCAATGCCTACGAAACCGACCCGCACTTTCCCGCGCTCTACTTCCAGACGTGCTTCGTGATCGATGACCGCGGGGAGATCGTTCTCCGCTACCGACGGCTCAACTCGATGTTCGCGCCGACACCACATGATGTCTGGGATCGCTATCTCGAGTTCTACGGCCCAGAGGCGATTTTCCCGGTCGCCGACACACCGCTCGGGCGTCTGGGCGCTGTGGCTTCCGAGGAGATTCTCTTTCCCGAGGTCGCCCGTGCGCTGGCATTGCGCGGCGCGGAAGTGTTGCTCCATCCGACCTCCGAAGCGTTCGGCGATGGTGACACGCCCAAGGACATCGCCAAACGAGCCCGCGCGATCGAGAACCTGGCCTATGTGGTCTCGGCGAACACCGCTGGCATCGAGGACGCAGGCATTCCCGCGGCGTCCGCTGACGGCGGCTCGAAGATCATCGACTACCGGGGGCAGGTGCTGGCACGCGCGGCCGGCGGCGAGACGTTGACTGCCTACGCCGAGATCGACATTGCCTCGTTGCGTCGCTGGCGCCGCCGTCCGGGCATGATGAACCTGCTCGCGCGGCATCGGCCGGAGGTCTACCGCGACACGGCGGGTCATCTTCGGGTCCATCCGCCGAACGGCTTCGCCCGTGACGGCGAGCCCGCACGCAGCACCTTTCGACGTGCCCATGAAGCCACCATCCAGCGTCTGATCGATGCTGGCATCCTCTAGACCATCGGAGCGAGATCCAACGAATGGCGGACACCCTTTCATTCGATACCTTGATCAAGAACGCGAAGCTCGTGCGGCCACGCGATCACGAGACGCCGATTCGGGATGTTGCCGTCAAGGATGGCAAGGTGGCGGCCGTTGGCTGCGAGCTGCCGGCCGACCACGCCCGTCAGGTGATCGATGCAGGCGGTTTGTTGCTCTTTCCTGGCCTGGTCGACGCCCACATGCACGTCGGCATCTACCAGCCGCTTGCTCAGGATGCCGTCACCGAGAGCAAGGCGGCAGCGATGGGTGGGGTCACCAGCAGCATCAACTACATGCGCACGGGGCAGTACTACCTGAATCGCGGCGGTCCCTACGCGGATTTCTTCCCCGAGGTGCTGCGTCAGTCCGACGGACGATTCTGGGTCGACTACGCCTACCATCTCGCGCCGATGAGCAGCGGCCACATCGACGAGTTGCCGTCGCTGATCGACGAACATGGTGTCTCGTCGTTCAAGATCTTCATGTTCTATGGCAACTACGGTTTGCATGGTCGCTCCGCGAGTCAGAACGAATTCTTGATGATCGGCGAAGACGAGACCTACGACATTGCCCATTTCGAGTTCGTGATGCGTGGGGTCGAGAAGCTGTTGCGCGAACGGCCGGAGATTCGCGAGCACATCAGCCTCAGCCTGCATTGTGAGCTCGGCGAGATCATGAATGCGTATACCAAGATCGTCGAGCGGGAGGGCAAGCTAGACGGGTTGCGAGCTTACAGCGCGGCCCGGCCGCCGCATTCCGAGGGCCTGGCGATCTGGATTGCGTCGTACCTGGCGTACGAGACCGACTGCTTGAACATCAACCTGCTGCATCTTTCGTCACGCAAGGCCGTAGAGGCCGCGATGATGATGCAGAACGTCTTTCCCCACATCGACTTTCGTCGTGAGGCCACGATCGGCCACTTGCTCCTCGATGTCGATGCACCGGCCGGGCCCAAGGCGAAGGTCAATCCGCCGATTCGGCCGCGGGAAGATGTCGAGTTCCTGTGGCAATCGGTGCTCGACGGCCACATCGATTGGATCGTCAGCGACCACGCGTGCTGCAGTGCCGAGAAGAAGGTCGATCCCGAGCGACCCGACGAGATCTTCTTGGCCAAGTCGGGTTTCGGCGGCACCGAGTACCTGCTGAGTGGTCTGGTGACCGAAGGCACCAAGCGGGGACTGTCCCTCAACCGCATGGCCGAGCTCGTGTGTTGGACGCCGGCCCGCCGCTTCGGTCTGCTCACCAAGGGCGACATCGCCCCCGGCTTCGATGCAGACCTGGTGCTCTACGATCCCAACGACAGCTTCGTGGTGCGTGCCGCGGAATCCGAGTCGGCGCAGGGCTTCACACCCTTCGAAGGCGTCGAATTGGGGGGGCGCGTGAAGACGACCTTGCTGCGCGGCAATGTCGTCTACGATCGTGGCGAAATCGTCGGTCCGGCGCGCGGCCAGTATCTATCCCGACCCTACGGCTGATCCGCCGTCCAGCTGACCATCCACGCCTCCTCGGGGCGCATCATGCCAGTGATCTGCCGAGCCTTCGGCCGCTCGCGCTAGGGAGAGATACGCCTGCCGAGGCTTGCGCCCGCCCGCCCGCGGCACGTAGCCGGCTACAATCGATCACGGTTTCCGGCTCTCACCAGACGGTGTGACGGGAGCCGGGCCGCGCGGCTCGCCTTCCGAGCCGCCGCCAGGTAGGCCGGGAGAGGGATTGGCTCATGGCAGTGTTGAAATCACCAGCATCGCTCGGTAGCGCAGTCGGGGCTTCGCGCCGCCTGCTGGCGGAGCTTGGTGGGGGAGACGCGCTCGACCGACTGCGGCGCTCGGTTTCCTTCGGTTTGGCATGGTCACGCCTTGGAGAGCAGCGATACCGGCGGTTGGTCTTGCTCTGGGTCGCGACGGTGATCGTGATCGTGCCCAGTGGCATGCTCACGCGTCTGCTCGAGTGGACCGGCATTCCCGTCGTCGTCGGCGGCGTCGAGATCTACCTCACCGTCTACCTTCCGATGCTCGCATGCCTGCCGCTGGTCATCTGGCTCGGCTACTTGTGGGGCGCGATTCCGGCCTACCTTTCGACCTTCTGCGTCGCGCTCATGGGCGGCATGCCGCTCGGGTGGATCTTCGTCTTTGCCTTCGCGAACCCGATCGGGCTGGCTGTTCCGGCGATCGCCTACCGCTCGCTTCCGGTTCGTTCGGACCTCCGTTCCGTAGCTGCCCTGTTCTTCTACCTGACGGTAACCTTCGTCGCGTCGCTCGTGGGCTCTACCGGATCATTTGTCTGGGCGTACACCAACCGTGTTGGGCTCAACGACCTCTATCCGGTGTGGCAAGGCTGGTGGTTGGGCGGCTTCGCGCAGGCGAGTCTTTTCTGTGCGCCGATCTTGCTTCTGGCCGGTCCGATGGTCGAGGCATGGAAGCTGCGTGCCGGGCTCGAAACCACGCGTGCCGAGGTCCCGTCCCGGGCCAGCATCTTGCTCAGCGTCTCGGTTCTTGGTCTCGCGATCACAGCCTATGTGTCGACCGTCCGCTACTTCAGCCTCGCAGAGCTCGATCGGCTGCTGGATCACATTGCGGACCCCTTGCTTCGCGATCGTATCGGCAATGTCGTGGACGGCTTTTCCCTGCCCCTTTGGGTTCTACTCGCGTTCGGCGTGTTCACAATGGTTTTCGGCTACCGCGCGGGTATGGCCTGGGCTGCTTCGTTGAAACGCTGGAGCGAGTCACTCAGCGAGCTCAACGCCAAGCTTCATATGCGGGCGAGTGATCTGGAGAACAAGAATCGGCTGCTCTACCAGGCATCGATCACCGATCCACTGACCGGTGTGTACAACCGCTCCTACCTGATGGACATGTTTGGGCGCGAGTTGACCAAGAGCCTTCGTCACGACCGTCCGTTGGCCTGTGTGATGGTGGATGTGGACCGCTTCAAGCAGATCAATGACCGATACGGTCACTTGGTTGGTGATCGTGCTCTGCAGACAGTTGCCGCCCAGATCGGCGCGCAGCTCCGGCGGGGAGATGTCTTGGCGCGCTACGGCGGTGAGGAGTTTGTGATCGTGCTGCCCGAGACGGATCTCGGTGGCGCCATGGTGGTCGCGGAGAAGATTCGCGCGTCGGTCGCCTCTGGCAAGATCGCAGTGGGAGACGACCCAAGACAACTCACGATCAGTCTCGGTGTTGCGTCGACCGAGCCGCCCGCGCAGGTCGATTCGGTCGACGAGCTGTTGCGGCTCGCCGATGAAGCGCTTTTTGAAGCCAAGCGTCAGGGGCGCGATCGGGTGCTGGCAGCGTCGGTAGAAGACGCGCTCGGTGCGAAAGCGTAGTCGGCGTTCGATGCTGGAATGCGGCTGGGGGCCGAGAGCGTCAGGAACGGTGTGGCGCGACGCGGACCTGCGTCGCGGCGAGTAGCGCAAAGAAGACCAGAACCGCCAGAACCGCGAAGGGTACTTGGTAGCTGCCGGTACGGTCGAAGAGCAGGCCGGTCAGCCAGATACCGAGCCCGCCGCCGAGGGCGTCGAGGACGGTGATGGTGCCGAGGATCTTGCCGAAGGCCTTGAGGCCGAAGCTCTCCACGGTCAGAAGCTGGAGCAGGGTGTAGAGGCCGCCCCAGCCGAGGCCGAAGAGGGCGATCGCCGGCCAGATCAGCGATGGCACCATGGTGGCGAGCAAGACCACCCCGACCAGCATCACCAGCAGGTTGCCGAGGAAGACCCGCTTGCGGTCGAGTTGGTCGGCGAGAAAGCCGAAGGTCACCTTGCCGACCAGGGCGAGCAGAAAGAGCAAGCTCACGCCCTTGGCGGCTGTGCCCGGATCGAACCCCTGGTCCGTGAGGTGCAGGAAGAGGTGGGCCTGAGCGCCCAGGATGGCGTAGAACGTGGTCATGGCGGCGAAGGCCAGCGCCCAGAAGGTTGGGGTGCGCAGCGCGGCGCCGTAGTCCATGCCCTGATCGGACACCGAAGTCTTCTGCGCGCCAGTCTTCTGCTCATGAGGGTCGCCAGCAGTGGACGCGCCGAGGGCTTCGAGGCCCTTGTCGGCCGGGCGATCGCGGACCAGGAGGAGAACGAGCACGAAGAGCAAGATCGGGAAGATCGCTTCGATCTCGAAGGCGCGTCGCCAGCCGTAGCGCTCGATCAGGCTCGTGCCGAGCTGCGGGAAGATGATGCCGCCGAGACTGGTGCCGACCAGCGCGATGCCGATCGCCGTACCGCGGCGCGCCACGAACCAGTGTGAGACCAGCATGACGGCGACGATCAAACCACTGGTGGCGAGCACTGCGGCGTAGAGCGTGTGGATGATGTACATGCCCGCCACCGACTGGATTCGCGCGTAGGCGAACAGGCAGCCAGCGAGCAGCAGGAGGCCGAACGCGATGAGGCGGCGCACGCCGTAGCGGTCGGCCAGGGCGCCGGCAAACGGGCCGACCAGGCCCGCGAAGGCGAAGGTCAAGAGATCGCGGAACTTGAGGGCGCCTCGGCTCCAACCGAAGCTCTCGAGCAGGGCACTGTCGAAGACCGTGATGCCAGGAATCACGATGCCGTTGCTGATCATCAAGATGATCATGGCCATGAACGCGATTACCCAGCCGTAGAAGATCTTCATATCGACCCTGCCTTATTCCTTCTGCTCCTTACCGCGCAGGGTCCAACCCTCCGGGCTGCGAGCCTTCTGTGGGTCTCGCGTCAGGTGCATCTTGAGCGAGTAGATGTCGCTCCGGTAGTAGGTGTGGACCCGTTCCACGGCCTCTCCTTCCTCGGTGTGCACGACGCGGTCGACCGACAGCAGCGGTGCGCCGATCGCGGTATTCAGCACGTTGGCGAGTGAGGCGTTGGCGAGGGTCGCACGGACGCTTTGCTCGGCGTTGCCCGGGCGCAGGCCAAGGCGTGCCAGCGACTCGAGGATGGCGCCGGTTTCCCAGTCGTGATCCTCGAAGCGATCGGCGATCGCCTTGGGCAAGCGGTTGACGATGTAGGAATACGGCTCACCGTGGTAGAGCCGCAAGCGGGTGCACTGGACGATCCGGTCGCCTTCCTCGATGCCGAAGACCTCCGCATCCTGACGCGTCGCCGCCACTTCGCGCAGGTCGATCAGCTTGACCGACGTCGCCTGGCCCATCGAGATCAGGTCATCGAGAGAGCCGTCCATCTCGATGGTGTCCGGAACCGACGGGCTGCCGGTCACGAACGTGCCGCGGCCCGCCTCCCGCCGGATGAGCTGCTCCTCTTCGAGACTGTGGAGGGCCTGCCGCACTGTGATGCGGCTGACCCCGAACTCGGCAACGAGCTTGGCCTCGGTGGGAAGCTGGTCGCCACGTTGGTAGCTGCCGGAGAGGATCTGTTCGCGAAGGATGGTGCTGAGTTGGTAGTAGAGCGGAACCTCTGCGCTGGCAAAGCTCGTGGATGGGTGGTTGCGGCGCTTTTCTTGGCTCATGTCTCTCCCATGGATCGCCTGGATGGTCGCGATGGTATCGCGGCCTGTCTCCGGCGCGGGCGGGAGGTTCGAGGACCCGCGTCGGACGCGGAAGGTAGCACCCAATTCACCACCAGCCTTCCAGGCCATAGAGCTGCACGGCGTTGCGCCACAGAAGGCGTTCGAGCACGTCGTCCGAAAAGCCGAGGGTCGCGATCTCGTCACGCGCACGCTGGAAGCCGATCACCGGCCAATCGGTGCCGAAGAGAACCTTGTCGCGGCCACGGCGGGAGGCGATGAAACGGACGAAGGATGGATCCCAGTACTTGGGAGCGTGCGCGTCGCAGCCGATGAAGACGTTGGGATGCTTCCAGGCGACCGAGATCATCTCCTCGGTCCACGGATAGCCGATGTGGATGCCGATGATCTTCAGCTCGGGGAAGTCGATGGCCACCCGGTCGAGGGACAGGGGCTTGGCTACCGTCGCCAGGAATTGCTGGGCAGAGTGGCCGACCTGGATCTGGA
>CALFAM010000247.1 GCA_937948815.1 uncultured bacterium | reverse complement strand
CTCGACACCGATGACCCCTTTGGCAATGCCAAGCGCTATGGACCCATGTACGTCTTCTTCATGGGCGTCTTGATCTCGTTGGTGACGATGTTCAAGGGCCTGAAGCACCTCAAGCTGGATCTTTCGGCCTGGCAATCCGGGGCCGTCGCGATCCTCGTCGGCTTGTTGATCGCCGGCTTCGGCAGGATGTTGCTGCAGCGGATTCAGGTCGATCCAGAGGCCGATCGTGCCTTCCATTTCGCCAGCGTCGAGAAGGTCTTCGCGCCCCTCTGCGTTTTCACGGCCTGTTCGATGGCGTTTGCCCACGGTTCCAATGACGTAGCCAACGGCATCGGTCCGCTGGCTGCCGTGGTGAGCATTGCCTCCAGCGGAGAAGTCGCGCAGGAGTCGGCGCTGCCACTGTGGATCCTGGCGCTGGGCGGCGGCGGCATCGTCATCGGCCTGGCGACGATGGGCTACCGCGTCATGAAAACGATCGGCACGCGCATTACCGAGCTGACACCGAGTCGTGGTTTCTGCGCCGAGCTGGCTGCTGCCGCGACGGTAGTGACGGCTTCGCGGCTGGGGCTACCGGTTTCGACCACCCACATCATTGTCGGCTCGGTTTTGGGGGTCGGCATGGCGCGCGGTATCGCCGCGATCGACATGCGGGTCGTCCTGAGGATCGTGACCTCTTGGCTGGTGACCCTTCCGATCGGCGGCGGGCTCGCCGCGCTGATCTTCTTCGGTTTCCGCGCCGTCTTTGGCTAGCAGCCCATGGTGAAAGTCTGGCGCATGCGAGAACAGAGCGTTTTCGGGGCGAATCAAGGCGGGAATCCGCAGGCAATTCGGGAATTGTCGAGGATTGCCAACGAAGACTCGGCCCAAGAGGCTCGCTCGTAGCGCGGCAAGCGTTTTGCCTGGGCGGCTAGCGCTCGACCCAGTAGTTGGGCGCTTCCTTCGTGATCACCACGTCGTGGGCGTGACTCTCTTTGAGGCCCGCCGCGGAGATCTGCACGAATTGGGCGCGCGTGCGCAGGGCTTCGATGTCGCCACAGCCAGCCAGGCCCATGCCCGCGCGCAGGCCGCCGGTGAGCTGCTCGATCATCTTGTGCACGCTGCCCTTGTACGGAACCATGCCCTCGATCCCTTCGGGAACCATCTTGGCGAGGGAAGCGGCGCCGTCTTGGAAGTAGCGGTCTGCGCTGCCACTGGACATCGCCGACAAGGAGCCCATGCCCCGGTAGGCCTTGTAGGTACGGCCCTGGTAGAGAATCGTCTCGCCGGGGCTCTCCTCGGTGCCGGCGAAGAGTGAACCGATCATCACCGAGTGGGCACCGGCTGCCATGGCCTTGGTGACGTCGCCGGAGAACTTGATGCCGCCGTCGGCGATCACCGGAATATCGTGCTCGCCGGCCGCTTCGGCACAGTCGAGCACCGCGGTGATCTGCGGCATGCCGGCGCCGGTCACCACCCGCGTCGTGCAGATGCTGCCGGGGCCGATGCCAATCTTGACCGCGTCGGCGCCCCGGGCGATGACCTCGCGGGTGCCGGCGCCGGTGACCACGTTGCCGACGATCAAGGGAACGTCGGGGAAGCGCTCACGCAGTCGGCTGACACCATCGAGAACACCCGTGGAGTGGGCATGGGACGAGTCCACGGCCAATACGTCGACCTTGGCGTCGATCAAGGCGGCGGCCCGGTCGAGGCTGTCGGCGCCGACCCCGACGGCTGCTCCGACACGCAGGCGTCCGAGCGAGTCTTTGGCGGCGTGCGGGTACTTGCTGATCTTCTGAATATCCTTGACGGTCAGCAGGCCGCGCAGGTTGCCACCATCGTCGACGACCAGCAGCTTCTCGATCCGATGCTTGTGTAGCAGGGCCTTGGCTTGCTCGAGGGTCGTGCCCTGCGGAACCGTGATCAAGTCTTCCTTGGTCATCAGATCGGCGATCGGGCGGTTCAGGTTGCTCTCGAAGCGCAGGTCTCGGTTGGTGAGAATGCCCACCAGCCGACCTTCGTCATTGGTAACCGGTACACCGGAGATCTTGAACTGCGCCATGACCTCGAGTGCTTCTTTGATGCATTGGTTGGGCCGCATGGTCACCGGATCGACGATCATGCCGGCTTCGCTGCGCTTGACCTTGTCGACTTCGGCAGCCTGCACGTCAATCGGCAGGTTCTTGTGAATCATGCCGATGCCACCGGCTTGCGCGAGGGCGATCGCGAGCGCGGATTCCGTGACGGTATCCATCGCCGCGGAGACCACTGGAACGTTCAGCTCGATGTCCCTGCAGAGCCGGGTGGAGAGGTTGATTTCGTTCGGATGGACCTCGGCGTGGCCGGGGACCAGCAACACGTCATCGAAGGTCAGGGCAAGCCGAGGCACCACGGCCGTGCGCGACGAGGTGCTCGCGGGTGATCGGGCTGCGGAAGAACGGGCACCAGTCGTCGAGCCGATGGCGGCTGCATCTCGGCTTGCCGCGCTGGTGCCGGCCGGATTGGGATCGGCGTTCTCCTCGGCAGTCGGAGAGCGCTCGGCGTGGGTAGAAGAGGCTTTGGCGGAAGATTTCGAGCGGTCCATGCTCAAGGATACACGATCCGCTGGATCGCAGCCAAGCCTCGAAATACCGGCAATTTCTTCGCGGCGACATCCAAACCTTTTGCCCGCGCTCGGCGTCTGATGGACGTGCGAGAATCGAATGCCGTGAAAGCCCCGGTCGACGGAGATCTTCGCCCGCGAGACGCGGCGCCTGATGGTGCCGAGGAGCGTGCGCTCGTGGCGCGTGCGCAGGCCGGGGACGTCGCGGCATTCGAGGCGTTGTATCGCGCCCAGGTCGGGAGGGTCTTTGCCTTGTGCATGCGCATGACCGCGGACACGCACGAGGCCGAGGAGATGGTTCAAGAGTCCTTTGTACGCGCCTGGGAGAAGCTTCCCAGCTTCGGCGGCCGTAGTGCTTTCGGCACCTGGCTCCATCGCTTGGCTGCCAATGTGGTTCTGAGCCACTGGCGGACGCGCAAGCGCCGGCCGGTGGTGGCCATGGATGCTGCGATGGAGGCTGCCGTGGAGCGGGGTGGCCTGGAGGCTGAGTCCGCCTTCCATGGACCGCATTCAAGGCTCACCAAGGCGAGAGAGAAGGTCACGGATAAAGTCACCGACAAAGTTGATCTGGAACGCGCTATTCGCGCCTTGCCGCGGGGCGCGCGGACGGTGCTGGTTCTTCACGATATTGAAGGCTTCCTCCATCGCGAGGTTGCCGAATTGACCGGCCTGGCGGTCGGTACCACGAAAGCGCAGCTTCACCGGGCCCGCCGGCTGCTGCGAGAGGCATTGGAAGCATGAGCGATCAAGAGCATCCTGCGACCACGGATCTCGGCGCCGCGCTGACGCGGCTGCCCCGGACGATGCAACCCGAGCGCGATCTCTGGCCGACGATCGCGCAGCGTCTGGCGCCTCGCACAGTCGCGCCCGCAAAGCCTCGGTACGAGGGGTGGATGGTCGGCCTTGCTGCCGCGGCGCTGCTCACCATCGGCATGGGGCTGGGTTACCTGCTGCGGGGCGAGACTGGCTCCATGGCCCCCGGCACCGTGGCCTCCGGCTCCGGGGCGCGCGAAGCGAGCGGTGCGGGAGCCATGGATCTGGCCAACGCCTCGTCGGCGTCAGCGCCGCGCGGTGCCGCTGCGCTCGCTGCCTATCGAGCAGCGACTGCCGAGCTGCGCAGTGATCTGGCGCTGCGCGGCATGTACCTGCCGCCGCAGACCCGAAGCGTAGTGCAGCGTGAGCTGGCCGTCATCGAAGCCGCGATCGCCGAGGTCGAGCGAGCATTCGCCGCCTCGCCAGCCGATCCCCATCTCGAGCGGATGCTGTTGACGCGCTATCGCCAACAGGTCGATCTGCTCACCCGCTGGCTGCCGGTGAACGCTGGCGGCGGTGAATGGAGCGACCGACCGCTGGATCAATCGACGCTGGGCGGAGAGGAGTTGACGAATGAAGGTGCCTGATCGGTCGCAATGGGTTCTGAAGTGGCTCGCGGCAGCCCTGCTCCTGCTCGCGGCAAGCGCGCCTGCCACCGCACGGCAAACAGTCCGCGAACGTGTCGATGCGGTCGCCGACGGTCAGGTGGACATCTCGAACGTCTCGGGCTCTGTGGTGGTGCGCGGTTGGGATCGCGCCGAAGTCCTGGTAACGGGGACCGTGGGTGGCGATGTCGAAACCGTCGAGGTCGAGGTCCGCGGAACGCGTATCGTGGTCTCGATCAAGATGCCTGATGGCAAACGTGGCCGTGTCGACGTAAACGCGGACCTCGAGGTTTCCGTGCCGAAGGGAAGCAGCGTCGATGTCTCGGTGGTCAGCGCCAGCTTGGAAGTCGATGGTGTCGAGGGCGCGCTCGACCTGGGCTCGGTCAGTGGTCCGGTGGAGGTCACCGGGACGCCATCGCGGATCGAGGTCGATTCGGTCAGCGGTGCCGTGCGGGTTGATGCGCGGACCGATATTCTGCGGGCCACTTCCGTCAGCGGGCTGCTCGCCCTCGGCGGTCGGGCGTCGGAGGTCCGGGCGCAGTCGGTCAGTGGGCGGGTCGAGCTCACCACGACCGGCGCCGAGCGGGTTGAGATCGAGACGGTTTCGACGGCGATCGAGATCGACATGGATGCGGCGCCTGACGCCAGCATCGAGGCCAGCAGCCACAGCGGATCCGTGACCCTGCGGCTGGCCGAGGACGCGTCGGCGGAAATCACGGCCTCGTCATTCAGCGGCCGGATCGCCAATGCCCTGGGGCCTGCGGCGGAGCGCCCGCGCCACGGACCAGGCTCTCACCTGCGGTTCACCCTGGGCGAGGGTGAGGGTCGCATCGATCTCGAGAGCTTCAGTGGCTCGATTCGGATCGAAAGACGGTAGTGAAGCCGTGCCGAGCGCTTCGTCGTTCAGCGCGCGATGACCTCCGGCGCCAGGGCATGAGCGGGGTAGGGCCAGTCGATTAGCAGGCCGCCGCCGACGCCGCGGGCGATGTCAGGGCCGTAGAGATGGTCGATCAGGTACATGGCAGCGTCGAAGCTGCGGACACCGCCCTGAGAGGTGATCGCCTTGCCGTCGTGCACGAAGGTCGGACCCTGGCGCACGTCCACCGCCGGGAAGCGTGTGGCGAAAGCGTCGAAATCGCGGGGAAAGGTCGTGGCAGCGCCACCGTCCAAGAGACCCGCTTCGCCGAGCACGAAGGAGCCCCAGCAGAGTGATAGAACAATCTGGGCTTGCTCGCCAGCGTCCCGGACGTAGGCGATCAAGGCCTCGTTCTCGAGGTCGCTGTCGCGGCTGTGCTCGGCACTGGCAACGACCAGGATGTCGGCGGGAGGTGCGTCCTCGAAGCGGTGGTCGGCGCCGATTCGCAAGCCCTCGGCGGTGGTCACGGGCTCACCGTCTGCCGACACCGTAAAGACCTCGATACCGGGCTTCTGTTGGTACCGGACGTGATCCAGCAGGTCCAGGGGCGCGACGAGCTCGGTGTTGTAGACGCCGTCGACGAGCACGAACGCCGCCCGCAGCGGTCGGTCGGTTGGAACGGAAAAGGCAGGGCTGAGCCTCGGCCACGCGACGGCTGCCGGTTCCGAGGACGTGGCGTCGGTCGAAGGAATGGCCGACGTGTCGTCCTCTACCTTGGCAGGAGACGCGCACGCAGCAAGCACCCATACGAGAGCCAGGACCGGAAGCATGGTGATGAACCGGCGCAGACGGCCGGAAGGGCGCCGGTTCGAAGGGCGATCGTGGATTCGAATGCGCGATGACATGGGGCCTACTCCTTGGGTTGGGCCGGAGACGCTACCAGACCTCGCGGTGGATCCGCCCGCACAGCCCGTCCCGTAGGGGAAGCCAATGGCGTCGACCGCGGGCGTCACCTGTCGATTCCGTTGAGCCTTGGCGATGTCGGCGTGTGGCCGCTCGCACCTCGATGGCCCGCAACCAGAGAGAAAACCGATATCGTTATGTCCATGAGTACGCGAAAGATCGCCGGAACCGCTCTGATCACCGCGGGCCTCGCGGCTGGAGTGCTTGCATTCCAGTCGTGGCAAACCCGCGACGACCTCGCCCTGGCCGAAGAGGGCCGCAATGTCCTTGCCCGAGCCGAGCGTCTGCACGGTCATGGCGTCCGTCCCGAGACGGCTTCCCGCGACAGGGCAATGCCCAGCGAGCTGCTGTCGGCTGCGGCGTCGATTCCCGAGCCGTCGGCCGCGACCATCGCGGTCGCGGAGGGCGAAGGCGGCTTCCGGATGCCGACCGCCGACGAGATGGCGCGTGCTCGTGATGCGATCGCCGCCGAGCTCGAGCTGCTTTCGCCGGGGCCGGTCGAGCAGATTCCGACCACCAGTGGTGTCGGCTACACCTTGGGGATGCGCGGCGCGAG
This sequence comes from uncultured bacterium, assembly GCA_937948815.1. Classification (GTDB taxonomy): domain Bacteria; phylum Acidobacteriota; class Thermoanaerobaculia; order Multivoradales; family J023; genus J023. The sequence continues at coordinate 3,979 of CALFAM010000247.1, read as the reverse complement.
TGTCGCCCTGTATTGGCCGCAGCCCGGTGGTGGCGAGGCCGGGGAGACGATGGCCGTGACCTGCCACGACGCTCCGGGGCTGCATCTGGATGCGGACCGGGAGGGCCTGTAGATGAACCGGTCGATGCAGCCTGTTCTGGCCGGTGTCGTCGCCCTCGTGGTCGCGCTGGCGCTGATGCCGAGCCCCGTCGAGGCGCAGGCCCGGTTCTTCATCCTCAACGTCAACATCGGTCCGACCGGCTTTAACGATCCGACGCCGGTCGAGCCGGTCGGCGGCAACCCCGGTCGCACACTGGGCGAGCAGCGGCTCGGTGTCTTCGAGCGCGCGGCCGGCATCTGGAGTGCGTTGATCGACAGTGATGTCGAGATCGTGGTGCAGTCGATGATGAATCCGCTGTTCTGCGAAGGCGGGGCCGCGACGCTCGGAACGGCGGCGGCCTTTACCGCCGTGCGTGATTTCGACGGCGCGCCCCTGGCCGACACCTGGTACCACGTCGCCCTGGCCCGATCGCTGTCCGGGGAAGATCTGTCACCGGGCTACCCCGACATGTTCGCGGTGTTCAGCACCAACATCGACAACGGCTGCATTCCGGGCATCGATGGCTGGTACTACGGGGTCGACGGCAACCCGCCTCCAGGCACCATCGAGCTGTTGCCGATCGTGCTGCACGAGCTGGCCCACGGGTTGGGCTTCGCCAACCTGGCGCGTGAAGAGGATGGCGTGTTGTTCCAGGGAATTCCCGACATCTACACCCGCTTCACCTTCGATCATGTCGCGGGCCAGACCTGGGCGGACATGGCCACCAACCGGGAGCGCGTGGCGTCGGCCTTGCGCTGTGGGCAGGTGAGCTGGAACGGCCCCCTGGTGACTGCCGAAGCGCCAAACTTTCTCGCGTTGGGCGCGCCGGTGCTCAGCGTCGAGCAACCCGGTGCGATTGTCGGTGACTTCACGTTGGCGCCGGCACGCTTTGGTCCGATGCTCGATGCCGCCGGTGTGAGCGGCACGATCGTCGCTGCCGACGATGGCAACGGCACGGCCAGCGATGGCTGCGAAGGTCCAGCGACCACGGGCACGCCGTGGGTCAATGGCGCGGCCGTGGCGGGCAACATCGCACTGATCGACCGCGGAACCTGCTCGTTCACGGACAAGGTGCGCAACGCCCAGGATTCCGGGGCGGTCGGCGTGGTGGTGGCCGACAATGTCGCGAGCTGTCCGCCCTTCGATCTCACCGGCGAGGACCCGGAAGTGGCGATCCCCTCCGGGCGCATCACCCTCGACGACGCCAACCTGATCCGCAGCCAGGTCATGCCGGTCGAGGCGCGGCTGGGGCTGGATCCGACCCGGTTGGCAGGGACCTTCGGTGATACCGGGCAGGTCTTGCTCTTTGCCACCGATCCACTGATTCCGGGCTCGGCCATCTCGCATTTCGACACGTCGCCGTTCCCGGACGTCCTGATGGAGCCCTTCGCAAACTTCGCGGGCCGCGAAGTCGGCCTGACGTTGCCGTTCTTCCGTGAGATCGGCTGGCGCCGACCGCTCAGCGTCCTCGAGATTCCAGTTCTCGAGTGGCGCGGTCTTGCAGCATTGGCCCTGGTGCTGTTGGCCAGCGGTCTCTGGTTGGTGCGGCGCGGCTAGCCAACGGACGCGCGATGCCGCTGGGTGAACCCGGCTCCGCGCGGCGCGTATCCATGGCCATGCCCTTCAACGAAAACGGCGGCAACGCAAACGACGGAAGCGCAGGCCACAACAGCGTCGGTCACACCAAAGCGGGCGTCTGCGAGGCGGATTTTCGGCTTGGCGCGGTGCTTGTGCGGCCGGCCGCCGGCGAGGTGGTCGTCGATGGCGACGTGCGGCATGTCGACTACAAGCCGATGCAGGTCTTGCTCTGCCTGGTCCGCCACGGTGGCGCGCCGGTTTCCAAGGACGTTCTCTTTGCCGAGGTGTGGGAGGGCGCTGCGGTTGGCGACGATGTGCTGACGGTCGCGATCAGCAGCCTGCGGCGCGCGCTCGGCGACCGCGCCCGGGCGCCGCGCTTCATCCAAACCGTCCCACGCCACGGCTACAGGCTGCTCGTGCCCGTGACGACGGAACGCCGTCTCGCAATGCCACGATGGGCGTCGTGGGCCCTGGCGGCTTCGCTCTTGGTCACCTTGCTCGCCACGGCCTGGCTGGTACGCGATTCGGTGCCCGAATCAGCCGTGGGCAGGGCGCCCACCGTCAACGCACTGGCGGTCATGCCGCTTGCCAATCTGACCGGGCGTGCGGACGAGGACCATGTGGCCGCCGGCATGACCGAAGCACTGATCGGCCACCTCGCGGGCGATCCATCACTGCGGGTCATCGCTCATAGCTCGGTCCGCTCGATCGCTCGTGACAGGGGCGCACGCGGTCCAGATGCACGGACGGTCGCCGGCGAGCTCGGCGTCGACGCCTGGGTCGAGGGCTCGGTGCGGCGCTCGGACGATACCTTGCGCGTGACGGTCGAGTTGGTCGATGCCGAGGCCGGAGATCATCTCTGGGCTCGATCGTTCGATGCGCCGCTCGCCGACGCTTTGCGGCTCGAAGAACAGGTTGCCCGCGCCCTGCTGGTTCGGCTCGATCGGGCGCCAGCCGAAGACCCGCCGGCCCCGATGATCGATCCTCAGGGCTACGAGGCTTACCTCCAAGGGCGGTACCTGCTGCATCGGGGAGGCCAGCAGGATCTCGAAGCGGCGATCGAGCGTTTCGCGGCTGCGGCTCGCGAGGCGCCGAACCTTGCGGTTGCGTACCTTGGCTCGGCCGAGGCCCACCTGATGCTGGCCCGCGAGGGTGTCGACCCGCCGAGGCACTTCGCATCGGCGCGCAGCGCGAGCGAGCGGGCACTGGAAATCGATGCACGTCTGGCGCGTGCACAAGCCGTGCGGGGCAGCGTCCGCTACCTCCACGATTGGGACTTTGTCGGCGCGTCTCGAGCCTTCGAGCGTGCCGAGGCCCTGGACGGCAATGATCCGGTGGTCCTCGACCTGCGCGCTCGATTCCTGGTCGTCGTCGGTCGATTCGGCGAGGCACTGTCGGCGGTCGAGCGCCTGCGCGCGGTCGACCCGCGGGCCTATTCGCGTCCGCAGGTGGCAGCCGTGCTCAACCTGGCGCGCCGCCACGACGCGGCCCTTGCCGAGCTGGCAGCGCAGATCGCCATCGAGCCCCGCGCACCCGCCATTCACCTCGAGTTGGCGCTCACCCATCTTCGGCGCAACGACCTCGATGCCGCGTTCGCGTCGTATGCCGCGTTTCGCCGCCTGCTCGGCGACGACGAAGCAACGCTGGCGGCGATCGAGACGCTGTTCCGGCGGGACGGTCCCACCGGGGTTTACCGCCAGCTCCTCGATCAGCTCACGACCGCCAGCCCTTCCTCAGTTTCCGAGCTGGCGCGGGCCCAGCTCGCGGCGGGTGCTGGAGAGCTGGAGGTAGCGCTCGTTGCTCTCGAGCGGGCAGTCGATCGCCGCGAGCCCGGTGTTGTCACCCTGGCGACGGATCTGGCCTTCGACCCGCTGCGAGATAGGCCCCGATTTGTCGCCTTGCTCGACCGGATCGGTCTGGGCGGTGTCGATCCCCGACGGCCGGAAGCCGCGAGCCGAGCACCAGGCGCCGCCTCCTGAGAACGGCTACCGTCGGTCGCTTGGACGGCGACGGTGCCGTCCGCGGCGCGTATTTCAGAACGATTTGGTTGGATTTCAGGACCCTTCAGGAAGCGCGTTCCTAGCCTGGCGTCGTCGAATAAACGACGCTCGAAGCATGGAGAGCCTTCATGAGCCAGACCCGATTCCCATCTTCCCCCGAACCTGCCGCGGGCAGGGACCTTCCCTCAGCTGAACCATCGGTTGCACCCACTGTAGCCGCCTCGCTTCCACCCGCGGCCAGGCCGTGGATGCCGGTCTTCTGCGTACTCGCCGTGGCCGTGCTCGTGCTTCACGGGATGGGCGTGGTCAGCTTGTTTCGTAC
>CALFAM010000246.1 GCA_937948815.1 uncultured bacterium | reverse complement strand
GCGCGCCGGCATCGCCGAGTCGGTAGACGTTGAAGCCGTGATAGCTGCCCGCCACCATGACGTCACCTGCGAACGCCATGTCGGTGTTGGAGAAGCTCAGCAAGGGCGAGCGGCCATTGTCGTCGTCCTTGTCTTTCTTGTCGTCCTCTTTGGGGTCGCCGTCCTTCTTGTCGGCCTCGGTCTTGTCGTCACCCTTGGCTTCTGGATCCTCGGCCTTTTCGGCATCCGTGGAAGCGGACTCGCTGGCCTTGTCACCGCTTGCCTTCGCCTTCTCTTCCATTTCCTTCTTCAGGCGCTTGGCAGGCAATCCGGAGGGGTTCTTCGGGTCGAAGAAGCCCGCGGGCTTGGGCAGCGAGGCGATCAGCTCGAGGTTGTGCAAAGCCTGCCCTGCATCCCGAAAGCCGGCGGCGAGTCCGGCGCGTGGATCGGCGGACAGGCTGCTGAGCAGGGCGTCCATGCGCTCGATCTCGGAGGTCTGGTCGTTGGTGACATCGGACGTGAACTCATAGAGCACCGGATCGTGGGCCGAGCCGGGCTGCTCGAGCAGCTCCTCCACCATCTCCACCGCGCCCTCGTGATGGGCGATCATCAGCTTCAGGAAGAGCTGGTCGAAGGCAGTGTCTTTCGACGCCGCGAGCTGAGCCATCTCCTCCGGACTGGCCATGCCGGCCATGTCGTGGGAAGTATGCATGGCGTCGTGCGCCGTGGGATCCGGCACCTGCTCGCCGCGCTCACTCAGCCAGTCCTTCATCAGCTTGATCTCGTCACCTTGGGACGAGTTGATCCGGCCAGCGACGTCGATCAGCTCTTTGCGGTTGGTCCGGTCCGCCACCAGCTCGGCCATCTGCAGCGCCTGGTTGTGATGCGGGATCATGTCGTGCATGAAGCGTACGTCGGCCGGGGAGTAGCTCGTGTCGGCGATCTCGATCGCCTTTTCGGCCGTCAGCTCCTGCACCGGCTCGCCAGGCGCGCCGGGATGGATGATCGGCGCCTGAGCCTGTGCCCGTTCCTGGCCCACGGCAGCTCCGGCGAGCACCAGCGCGCTCAGACAGGCACATGAAAAGGGACGACTCAACAAATCGGGGACTGCGCTCAAGGGACTCACTCCTGTGCCGAAAGGGTGTCGAAAAGGACGACTCGCGTATTGCACCGCGCAACCTACCAGATCGGCCATTCGGAGCTTGCCAAGGTCACGTCACGATTTGGCAGCCGCCCGTTCGGCGCCCCCTTGCCTGCTGCCTTGTCCCGATCTCTTCCTCGGCCGAGGCATCGAACGGGACATCCCTCCCTGCTGTGCAAGCGCCTGACCGCTCTTCTTCGGTCCGCCTACGGCGTCAGTTCGTGGTCGCCGACCACGAAGACATGTCGCCACTTTCGAAGCCGTCGAGAAAGATCGGCTGGACGATGTCGACCACTCCGCGACCGGTGCGTAGGTCGAGCTCTTCACTGAACAGCACGCCTCCAAGCAGCCAGGTGAAGAGATTGGCATCGGCGACGACCGAGTTCGGCGTCGCGGCAATGGTCAGGCGAGAAGGTCCCGGATTGGCCGCGACCGGCAAGACGAGGACGCCGAGCAGCATCTCTTGGCCGGCGACAGTAGACGCAATCGCCTGGGCCGCCAAGTTGACGACAAAGCCTTGCTTGCGGCCGATGCCACCCTGGTTGTTGTTGATGAACCAGGTCGCATTCTGGGCGCCGGCCGCAAAGTCGGTCTCACTTCCCTGCCCCGACGTCGCACGGTTGAACACCAAGGGGCAGCTCGGAACGGAGGTTCCACTGCTGTTGTTGGTCAGGTTGACGCCAGGATTGGCAAGCCCGGTGCGATCGCCGCTGGCAAAAGCATTGCCGACCAGCATGTTCGCGGAAACACCACCAACCAGGATGCCCGTATCGCCGGTAATCTCGACCGTGAACGTCAGGTCGAACAGCTCTCGACTGGTCGAGCGGTCGCGGCCCAAGATCGGAATCTGCAGACACGACTCGCTGGTGATGTCGTCTGGGGAAACGACCAGCGAGCCAATGCGGAGCTGCATCGGTGGCGGCTGGAAGATCTCGATCGTCCCCGGGCCAGCAGTGAGATCGAACGCAGAGATCTGCAGTGGGCTATCGCCCCACGTATAGACGTTGGCGTCGACTAGGACGCCGTTCGGTGTCGCAGTGACGGTGAGCTGCGCCGCCCCGGGATTGGCAATCACAGGCACCACCAGGACACCGATACAAGTGGTCCTGCCCGGGCACGGTCGAGCCAAGCGATTGGCCGCTGAGGTTCACCACGAAGCCTTGCTTGCGGCCGATGCCCCCTTGATTGTTGTTGATGAACCACGTGCCGTTCTGAGCTCCCGCAAGGAAGCTCCTCTCCGGCCCGAGCCCCTCGGTCGCGGGATTGAAGACCAACGAGCACGATGGCGCCCCCGTACCGCTGCTATGGTTCTCCTCCTCCATGCTGAAGCGTTCGGGGTCCTCCGGATTCCAAGGATCGACCAGACGGCACTCCCTCATCACCGTCTCGGTCCCGCAGTACCTCGAATCGACTCGGCCTGCGTCGTGGGCTCCGCTCCGAACCCTGGCCATCGAACGCTCTCAGCGCCAGTTGTTGCCATCCGTGGCGTGTCAAGAATGATTTCAGGCCACCAGCCCGCCGGCAGCGGCGGGCTAAACGTCGTCGTTACGGATAGATCGGCGCGAGAAAAGGCCCAAATCCCGACCCGAGATTCCAGAGAAGAGGCGACTGAGGTCAGTTCTTGACGTCCGACCACCGCGAGAGATCGCCGCTCTCGAAACCATCGACGAACAGGGGCCGGGCGAGTCGAACCGCTGCGCTCGCCCAGCGGAGGTCGAGCTGCTGACTCGCCGGCATGCCCCCGAACACCCACGAGAAGCGGTTGGAGTCCGCCACGGTCGCGTTCGGTGTGGCGGTGATCGTCAGGCGCGAGACGCCGGGGTTAACCACGAACGGCAAGACGAGCACGCCGAGCAGCATGTCCTGGCTGGTGGAGGTCGATGCGATCGTCTGCGCCGACAGATTCGCGACAGTGGCACGCTTGCGGCCTACACCGCCGAGATTGTTGTTGATCATCCAGGTTCCATTCTCCGCGCCTGCCGCGAAGTCGACCGAGCTCCCCATGCCCGTGGTCACGCGATTGAAGATAAGCGTACAGCTCGGCACCGGCGTTCCGCTGGTGTTGTTGGCCAAGACGGACCCGGGGTTGGTGATGCCGCTACGATCGCCGCTGGCAAAGGCATTCGCGACCAGCACGTTCGCGGTCGCCCCACCGACCAACACACTCGTGTCACCGCCCAGCTCGACGGTAAACGTCAGCCCCAACAGATCTCGACTCGTTGCGTCGCGTGCGTAGATGCCCACCTGTACACAGGTACCGTTCGAGACATCGATGGGATTGATAACCAAGGAGTCGATATGGAGCTGGATGGGTGGTGGCGGGCCGAGAAAGATCGAGTCAGGACCGGCTCCGGTTCGGAGCTCGGTGTCGGCCGTCACAGCGGCGGAGCTGCTCATCAGGGGGCTGAAGCAGGCGAGCGTCAGCAGAATTCGTTTCGTCGTCTTGCGCATGGTTCTCTTCCTCGTCTGCCGCAATCAGCAGATCAGTCGAGAACGTGGTTCCAGTCGTGCGCCCCGTTCCGCTTACCCTCAGGCCGCTGCCCACGGGCCTCCGTCGCACTCTGCCACCCCACGTCCTCGAAGGCTATGGACTCTTGTGGCGACGCCATGCTCCACCCCCGAGCATGGGCCTCCGTTCGCTCGCACCGCGTTGCCAACCCGCGAGCACCCTTTTCGATATCGAAAGAGTAGCAACGACGCACCGGAGATGCGGATTCCCAAGTCGCACCGGACAGATTGGCGCGAGAGATGGTCCAATCCTTTCCCACCAGCTCCCAACCGCCAGTATCACCAGGCGCACGGCCGTCAGCAGATGGCCGACCTCGGTTCCAGCACCGCCGCAGCGATTCTTGCGGTATTTTCACGAAGTGCGTCCCCTGAGCAAGGAGCTGTTCGTCTCCCCACCAAAGACCTACTCCCGAAAGAGGTTCGGGAGTCGTAACGTCTGAAACCGTCTGACAACGGGCCCCTTCCAATGGACGGTGCCCCGTGAGCAAGAAGGAAACGACCAATGCCGAAGTTCATGTTTCTCTACCGCGGTGAGTGCAAACGTCAGCAAGAGCTCTCTCCGGAGCAAATGCAGCAGGCTATGGAGGGTTGGCGCGATTGGATCGAAGGCGGCAAGCAGGCTGGTTGGCTGCTCGATGCCGGTGACGGGCTCAAGCCCGAAGGCAGGGTGCTACGTCCCGACCGCACGGTCACCGATGGTCCGTTCGCCGAGTCCAAGGAGCTGGTGGGCGGCTACTGCATGATCGAAGCGGCCGACCTCGACGCAGCCGAAACCGTCGCCCTTTCGATGCCGGACACCGGCGGCAACGTCGAGATCCGCGAGCTCGCCGGCCAATCGATGGGATGACGCCCACTGGGCCGCCGCAGCTCGTCGAACATTTCTTTCGGCACGAGTCCGCCAAACTCATCGCGGTGCTGACACGTGCCTTCGGCGTTCGCCATCTCGACCTGATCGAAGACAAGGTCCAAGAAGCCCTGGTCGCCGCGATGCAGTCGTGGCGCCAGGGTGGCATTCCTGCCAACCCGGCTGGCTGGATCTATCGTGTAGCGCGCAACCGCGTGCTCGACGCCCTGCGCCGCGAGCAGACGTTCCAGCGGGTCGTGTCACAGGTTCAACCGTCCGAAGAGGCAACCGAGCCATGGCTGCCCGACGAGCAACCGGCCGATGAGCAGCTCGCCGATAGCGTGCTGCGCATGATTTTCGTCTGCTGCCACCCGGATCTCGATCGCCGCTCGCAGATCGCTCTGACCCTCAAGATCCTGTGCGGCTTCAGCCTCGCAGAGATCGCTCGTGGTTTGCTGATCTCCTCCGAGGCCGCCAAGAAGCGCGTTCAGCGAGCCAAACGGGCCTTGGCGAAGCGAAGGGTGCGCATCGAGCTGCCTCCCGCCGCCGAGCTTTCCGCCCGTCTCGCGGCCGTACACGAAGTGCTCTACCTGATGTTCAACGAGGGCTACAGCACCTCCCACGGCCACGAGCCCCTGCGCGATGACATCTGCGAAGAAGCGGCGCGGCTGACCCACCTTCTGGCCGAGCACGAGACCTTCGGGACGCCCGAGACCCGCGCCCTCCTTGCGCTGATGCTGGCCCATTCGGCCCGCCTCGACGCCCGCGTCGACGCCGACGGAGCCGTCATCCTGCTGGCCGACCAGGACCGCGCGAAGTGGGACCGCAACCTGATTCGCTTCGCCGAGATGTGGCTCGAGCGCGCCAAGATCACCTCCCCCTCACGCTTTCACTACGAAGCCGCCATCTCGCTCAGCCATTGCCACGCACAGTCGATCGACGCGACGGACTGGGCCACGATCATCCGCTACTACGACCGCCTCATCAGTCTGTTCGACGCCCCTCTCGACGACGCCCCTCTCTACGTCCTCAACCGGGCCATCGCCCACGGGGAGTCTGGCGACCCGGCTCGGGCCCGAGTCGACCTCGCGGCCATCCGCCAGCACCCAGACCTGCGCAACTACTTCCTCCTCGACTGCGCCCTCGCCCGCCTCCACGAGCTCGAGGGCGATGCGGCCGCCACCATCGCCGCCTACGAACGCGCACTCGAAGTCGCAACGGCCCCGCACGAGCGCGCCCTGCTCACAAAGAAGCTGGAACGGCTTCGCCCGAGCTGACCACGCCGGTCACCGCGCGGTTTGCACCGTTCCGAACTGTCATGAAAGCGTGATTCCTTCGTGAGAACTGGCCCGCGGCGCGGGGCGTAGAAACGTGTGTACTGACTAACTCGCTCCGCCATGCTGTTCAAGGAGTTCGCCATGTTTCGCACCAAGATCGCCGCCGCTCTCGCCCTGCTCGCCACGCTCTCTCTCGCCCCCGCCGCCATGGCCTCGGTCGGCGGTGGTGCTGGTGGCGGCGCCACGGTGGGCGGAATTCAGTCCGACGCCCAGGTCACCCGCACGTTCAAGATGGTGATCACCGAGATTGCCGAAGATGGCTCCGTGGTCCTCCTCGACCAAGACTCCGAGCGCAAGCATGCGATCCTCATCGACGACAAGGTGAAGCTCCGCGCGCGCTCCAAGAAGCTCTTCGACGGCCGCCGCGCCCTGAACGCCTCCGATCTCGCCAAGGGCCAGACCGTGCGCCTCGTGGTCAACGCCAACAGCGGCCGCATCCTGGCCATGACCGTCCTGAGCCTCGCCAGCGCCTGATCCGCCGCGACCTGGGCGTGTCGACTGACCGAGTCTCCTCTCCCGCGACGCGGCCAGAATGACGCCGCTGGACTACGGGTTCTGGTTTCGGCGGATGGTCTTGCGATCCCTCATCCGTCCACTGTTCGGTGTCCACGGCGTGTGGGGCGCAGGATAGGGCGTGTTGAGGATGCCGATCTGATTGCCCATGCGGGTTTGCACGGCCGGGCTGAGCATCTGAGCATCGAAGCCTTCGATCGGCGAGAAAAGAAGGATGTTGAGCGAGCCGCCGAAGAAGAAGTTTCCGAAGTTCGTCACGCCCTTCACCACCCGCGCATCCTTCTTGACGTTGTCTTCGTCGAAGACCACCGAGCCCACGGTATCGAGACCGACCGGGATCGACGCGACATAGCCCTTGAGCACGTCCGGCTTCTTGCCCGGCAGGTTCTTGTAGCCGACCTCGATGACGATGACACCGCGCTGGAAGCCGGCAAATTGACTGAAATCGGTTCCCGGACGCCCGACGTTGCCATCGAGGGGGACCCAGTTGGGCCAGTCGTCGTAACCGAAGGTGCCCCACGCTTCGGGCGTGCCGGCCTCGACGATCTCGGCGTAGCGGATGACGCCGTCGACGGGGCTGTGAAAATGGTGGTACGTATTCGGCATCAGCACACAGGCCAAGCCGCTGCCGCCATCGAACTTCTCTTTGAGCGCGTCGGGGGCGCTGGCCAGCAGATGCGACACAGAGATCGGAATGCCCTTGACGTCGAGCACGGTGTCTTGTTGCAAAGGGTTTTCGATCTGGCGACGGATGAACGGGCCAGTCGACGTTTCCATGACCTGCACCAGTGGATTCATGATGCAGTCGGTCGGCGAGACCACGACATAGTCGCGTTCGGGCATGGTAACGGGTCGTGATGGGTAGGTGCCATCCGGCGCCTGCT
>CALFAM010000245.1 GCA_937948815.1 uncultured bacterium | reverse complement strand
TGTCGACATCAGGGCGGCGCGATGACGACGTCGCGATCCCAAACCTCGAACAGCAGCCGGCCCGGAGCGGCTTCACAGTCCCTCCGAGGCTCCGAACCGAGAAGGTATCGCGCTTCTGCCGTGCTCCCCAGACTGGTGCTGCTCGCGGTGGTGTGTGCGTGTACGCCGAGTGCGCCACCAACCGAGTCGTCATCGGAGCCCGAGGTCTTCGCCCGGCTCGCCGACCACTTCGAGACTGACGAAGCACTTCACGGCGCCTGGCGATCGGCCGGCTATGGTTGGATTCTGACGATCGACGCGGGTGGGCTCGACGTGTTCCACGACCTGGGAAGCCTGTGTCTCGCCGACAGCGGCCAGGTTGCCGGGTTCGCTCGCTTCCACCTGTCAGGCAACGACCGTCTTTCCCTGCTGCACCACGACCTTGGCGAAGGTAGCAGAGCCCTGCAAGCCCCCATCCAGTTCGAGCGACTCTCGGCCCTTCCATCAGCCTGTGACCCGCGGAAGGAGTCACCCACGATTGGCGGGGACGCGCTCTACGAGCTCGTAGGGGACATATTCGCAACCCACTATGCGGCGTTCGAACAGCGTGGCGTCGACTGGGATGCGCAGCGCAGCCTGCTCCGAGAAGCAGCGGCTGCGGCCTCGACGCCTGAAGCGCTGTTCCAAGTTCTTTCCGACCTGATCGAGCCACTCCACGACGGCCACGTCGGTCTCTGGCTCGGCGACGAGCACTACTTTTCGCCCAGCCAACCAGGCCTGCGCCAGGAGCTGGAGCGACTGTGGCGCAGCCAGGGCGGCTCGGGAACCGCCAATGCCTTTGTTTCCTCCTGGCATCGGCGGGTCAAGGCGTCGGTGATCCCGCTTCTGGAAGCCGGCAGCTACGAAGAGGCAGCAGCCGGTGCAGTCGAGTGGGGACGGCTCAGCCCGGCCGTGGGCTACCTGCGAATCAACCGCTTCAGCCGCTTCGCCGAGGGCGATGTCGACCGTGCTTCGCAGCTTGCGCTGCTCGATGACGTGATGGATCGTGCACTGCGGGCGCTCGGGGACTGCCAGAGGCTGATCGTCGATGTCTCCATGAACGGCGGCGGATTCGACGCGGCCGCGCTCACAGTCGCCAGCCACTTCGCAGACCAAGAGCGCCTCGCCTACACGATCACCCCGGCGGCTCAAAACATCGAGGCCCGCCAGACACTCGCGCCAGCAACAGGCGAGCGCTTTCTCGGCGATGTGCAGTTGCTGACGAGCGAGATCACCGTCAGCGCCGCCGAGGCATTCGTTCTCGCCATGCGCGCACAGCCCCATGTTCGACACGTCGGCGAGACGACCCGTGGGAGCCTTTCCGGCATTCTTCCCAAGCCGCTGCCCAACCGCTTCATGGTCAAGCTCGCGGGCCAGATCATCCGGGACGCAAATGGCGAGATCTTCGAAGGCTCAGGAATTCCACCCACCGGCGCGCTCCCCGTCTTCCGGGGCGGCGATGTCGAGGGCGGGCTGGCCGCGACGCTCTTGGTCTTGCGCGACCAGCTGCCGGCAGGCGACGAGGAGCCTTGAGGCTCCCCGCGCCTGCGTCGAGAACATTCGATCAGAGCGGGCAGCCGTGAACGTGTGTCGGCCCGTGCGCACGGAGCAGACGGGTATCGAGAATCTCGCGCCCGACACCGCGCCCAGCCTCCTGGCCGGCCTGGTTGCTGAACTCGAAGTGAATGCCGGCAAAGATCCGCGCGCGCCCGGCCTCCGCGGCGGCCTGCGAGAAGCGTTGGAAGGTGCGCGGCCCAGCAATGGCATCGTCGCCTTCGAAGGTGAAGGTGAAGTGGTCGCGGCAGAAGAAGCCCGCCAGGATGGTGGAGCCGGCGCCGGCGAACGTGCTCTGACCGGAGGTGTGCTCGGGCGAGCTGCCGATGCTGCCATTGCGGGGCTGCCATTCCGGATCGGCCACCGTACCGGGATTGCCATCTGTATCGGCGTTCTGAATCGCCGTGGTCGGCCGCCAGTAGTGGAAGACGAACTTGCTGTCGAACGAGGTCGCCACCGAATCCCCCAGCCCCATACCGAGCAGGGCGAAGAGGCGAGCGGTGCGCGACAGCGAGAAACGCGTGAAGGGATGCTGACTGGCGACGGTACTGGCGATCTTGATCCACTCGCCCGGCGGACGCGCGCTGCCGCCGCCGCCACGCCAGAAGCGCACGATCTCCAGCTTGGCCGGATCTTCGACCGATCCGTCACCGAGCGCCTTGACCTCGTTCACGGCATCAGCATAGGCCTCGCTGTCGAGCGCCGGGGGTCCGAAGCTCCGGTACGGCGCGGTGCTGGCGACGCCGAAGGGGACGAGGTTGCGAAACTGCGCCGCGGTGAAATCGGCGCGGAACTCGCCCGCAGCGCTACCGCCTGGCTGAATCTCTTGTGGCGACGAACCGTCGTTGCTGCGCAGCGCCACGACCGCGTTCCCCACCTGTGTACCCCAGGCGGCGCCGGCGGCCGCGAAGAAGCGCGGGGGGTTACCAAGATCCTCGGCGAGCTGCGCGTCATAGATCGCCGTGCGCTCGGGGAACAATGACGACAGCACCGCGTGTGCAGCCGCCGACGCCGCGGCACGTTTGCCGGCGAAGACCGGCGCGTTCGGGAGCGAGATCAGCGCCGCTTCCCGGCTCGAGAAGCCACGCGCGACATCAATGCCGTTGACCGCATCGTAGATCGCCACGTTCACCAGGGCATAGAGACGGCCGGCTCCCGCGGCACCGGCTCGCTCCTCGCGTACCGTGTCAAGGGCGAGGCGATTCCAATCGACGATCGGTGCGATCCAACGGCTAGGGCCACTACCGGATCCGTGACTGGAGCCGTTGGCCTGGGCCGTGGCCGATTGGATCTCATCTCCACAGGCAACGGACGGGCCGAGCGTCGCCACGAGTAGCAAGAGTGCGAGCGTGAAAGGGCGGGTTCTACTCTTCATCAACGATCCCCTCAAGAGCTTCATGGAAGTCATGCAGCGCCTCGTTCGCGCCACGTCTCGTGTTGAACTACGCAATTCAGCCCGGCATCACGCCACCCGCTCACTCCGGCCGAGAGATCGACGCCGAGACAAGCGTGCCCATCGCTTGTAAACAGATTGCGCCTTCAGCGACTCTTCTGACTGAGATGTTCGAGAACTTGCACCACGTGATTCGGGCCCAAGAGGGTGATCGGGAGGCGTTTGGCGCCCTCGTGGAAGGGAACTGGAACGGGCTGGTCGCCTTCGCGCGGGTCGTGCTCGCGGGGCGCGAGGACGCTGAAGACGCGGTGCAGGAAGCGCTGCACACCGCGTGGACGCGCCTGCCGACACTGCGCGAGCCCGGCGCCTTCCCGGCCTGGGTTCGCCGCATCGTCCACCGCTGCTGCCTGGCGCGGCTGCGGCGCGCCAGCCGCTGGACCCTCGTGCCACTGATCGACGACCTCGACGCTGCCGATGCCGACTTCCGCGTCACGGGGGATGGTCGCCAAACAAGTGGCGACACGTCACACGATTCGACCGAGCCACCCAACCAGACGACCGGCGACATCGCGCGTGCGCTTGCCGCCCTGTCGCCCCGGCAACGCGCGGTCATCTTCCTGGGCGAGATCGAAGGCTGGCATGACGACGAGATCGCCATCGCACTCGGGCTCAAACGCCCCACGATTCGTATTCACCGGGCCCGCGCGCGGGCCAAGCTGAAGCAACTCTTCCGCGAGGAGACGCCATGAAGCCTGAGACTGACGCCCGCCAGCCACGGGAACCTGGCCTAGGTGACCCTTCGATCGACGCGTTGCGGGCCTGGCTCGACCATCCGCCACAGCTTTCGCCACGAAGCGCCCGCGACCGGATCACACAGTCGATCGCGCCGCGCTCGGCCTCCAGGCATCCGAGGCATGCAGCTGCCAAGCCCTGGTATTGGCTCGCGGCGGCTGCCCTGGCTGCGATGCTCGGCGTGAGCATCGGCTGGCTGACGGGTCTCGGACCGCGTCAAGCGGATCACACAGCGTCTGAGGAGCATCCGGTCCAACAAGAGAGCATCGTGCTCCTGGAGCTGTCATCCGGGACGCAGCTCCTGGTGCCACTCGACACGCTCGCCTCGCGCAGCGTGGATGCCGGCGGCCGGCTCGTTCTTCCGACGCAGAACCCCGACGCTGAGCAGCTGACACCGCCCTCGAGACAGCCGCCCGCGTCCGAAACGTCCAACCGATCGTCGAACCCCAACACCAACAGAAGGGAGAGATCATGAAGATCCACCGCCGCATCATCCATGCCCTGCTCGTCTCGACGGCCCTGGCGATCACGTCGGCTGCCGTGGCTCACGCCGACGACGAGCCAGCCATCCTGGCCCGCTTCGCCGTCCTCTTGGGTGACCGTGCCGCTCAAGAAGAGCCACAAGACCACAACGAATCACCCGCGGACGAGCTGCTGACCTGGGATTATCAGCGTGACAACGCGGAGCTGGAACGACTCTTTGGGCTCGAGTCCATTCACACACTTCAGCTCGGCAGCTCTCGGCTGCCTGCCGAAGGTGGACGCTTCTCGGCCACGGCGACCTACGGCGAGTCGAACCTCACGGTCCGGGTAAGCGCCGAGAAACGCACAGATCTTGCCGTGCCATCCACCGGTGACGCCGAACCGGTGATCTTCTTCCGCGTCGAAGTCTGGCGCGACGATGAGCTGCTTTCTGCACCCACAGTCGCCAACCGTTTCGGAGAGCGCGCGATCGTCACGTCAGCCCTCAGCGACAAGCCAACCCTCCTCTGGATCGTCCTTCAAGCCGACTTCCTTCCCCTCACACCCTGATCGCAGCCAGCGGCCCACCGCCTCGACCATCGCGGCCGCCTCATCACGTCACCGATGAGCCCTGCCGAGGGCGCCGGGACCTTCCGTTCACTAGATCACCGGCGCGGTGATCTAGTGCCGCACCAGCGAGTCACCCTGATGTCTACGAACGCACCTCAGCAACGGGCAGTCGGCTGCTGGGTGACTTCATCAGCGCTCGCGCCAGACGATGAAATCACTTCTTGGGTGTTCAGTTGGAGTCAGTCTGCCGTCGCCGCTTGGAATGGAGGATCAGATCCTTCAGGTCCCTCCCCACCACCTCGCAACGTAGGGGATTGTCGGGATCGACCCAGAGGTCGATCTCGTCGGACGCGGACACGACTTTGCGGCCGAAACGTTCGGCGCGCGCCTTGCCGGTTCCGAAGGGCCAGGTGCTGCCGAAGGTCAGCCAGTAGCTCGGCGTTGCGCGGTATGACGTGCCGGCGACATCGAAGGCACACAACCAGCGCCAGCACCAGGCGACACCCTGATGCGAATGTGTCTTGCGCAGCTCACGATCGATGCAGCGCGCACGAACGATCAGCCAGTGCACGCGCTTCTTGCGCGCGGCCCACCCGAGCGAAGCGAGCATCGCGACGAAGCTGAGGAGGGCCAACCACAGGAACCGAGTATCGATCGAAATCGCCAGGACAATGGCGATCAGGAACAGGCCGGCGGCGAGTAGGACTCCCCAGCGCCTTTCCTGTTCGGGCGGGAGACCAGGGCTGCGATCCTCGTGGTCAATCCACTGGATCCGCCAGCCCTGGTCGAGGGCAGTATCGTGCCGCGGGCGTCGTTTCGCGGGGGCAGACATCGTCATCAGCCTGCCGAGCGCGGTCCCCTACTGGCCGACCGTGTTGCTCCACACCGTGGTGTCGCCCGACTCGAAGCCGTCCGAGAAGATGCCAGGGGCCTGCGTCGGAAGGGGCCAGGCATAGGCACCACGGGAACGTGTGAACAGGGCCAGGGTGGTGAAACCGCGGTCGATCGCCATGTCCCAGATCATCACGGTCGGCAGGCCGTCCGTGAAACGCTGCCACACCGGCGAAGCAGCCGTGATGTCATCGGTGAAGTAGAGCCCCCAATCCGAGCCTGCAAAGACCTGGTTGGGCAGGTGCGGGTTAACGATGATCGAGTTGACCGGAATGTTCGGCAGATCGCCGCTCTTGTCCGTCCAGGTGAAGCTCGAGCAGTCGGCGTTGCACACGACCCGGTAGACATGGCCCGGCGTCGACGGGGTGTTGTCGTCGAACCCACCGATCGCGGCGTAGCCGATGGTCGGCGTCAACGGGTCGGTTGCCACGTCCATGATCGGGCGATTGGGTAGCACAGCATTGCTGCCGGTCACGTCTTGCCAGGTACCCGTATTGGCGGTTCCCTGCCCCATCCCGAAGCCATACCAGACGTTGCCGTCGTTGGTGCCCACGATCACCACCGAGCCGTCCGACACGCCGAAGGACAGCTGGTTGATGAACGACCGGCCGCCGAGCACACCCTTGGTCAGGTTCGGGCTGTTGACGTACCAGCTGCTCGAAGGCACGGCCCCCTGGATGGTCTCCCACACGCGCGTCGTACCGGCGATCATCTGTCCGCAGCCGGAGGCGGGGCAGTCGTATTTGTTGATCTCGTAGGGCAGCACGAAGCTCAGGGTGTCTCCCCCCCAGGCTCCGCCACTGAACGGGGTCGCGTTGCCGTAGGGGCCGAAGGGACCGCTGGTCGACACCTTGAGGTTGCCGTTTTGGCTCTCCTGGTACCACCGCTGACCGAACATCGGCTCGATGCGGGCGTACATGCCGTCGCCGCCCGTGGTCATCTGCCATTCGGCGGGTCCGGGCGTCGTGCCCTCCCACACGAAGACTGACGAGCCATTGTCCTGGGCGCCTGCATTGACGCCCGGGTTGGCGGACGTGGCGAAGTTCGCGGTGATGTCGCCCGAGTAGAACTCGATCGTGCTCAGCGAGTTGTTGAGCTGATCGAAGGTCACGGCCGCCACCGGCGTCGCGCGCGCGTTGCCGGTGTAGTAGACACCGCCGTCGTTGCCGACCAACAGCCGGTCCGGATCGCCGTCGACGTAGGCCCGCGCATGGTGGTCGACATGCACGTCATCGGCGCCACCGGCGTAGCCGCAGGTCACGTTCTCGAAGGTGGTGCCACCGTTGGTCGAACGGACCAGGTCGACCGTGCTCATGAACAAGATGTCCGGGTCGGTCGGATCGACGGTGATGCCCTGGTCGTACCAGGCCTGGTTGCCGCCACCATCGCAACCGGTGATGCCCGACGCCGTCGCACGTTGCTGCCAGGTGGCACCGCCGTCACCACTGCGCCAGACCGCGCGCAAGGCACGGGTGGTGATATTCGCCACCTGGGCATAGATCACATCGGTATCGCTCGGCGCCACGGCCATGTCGATACGGCCGATCGTGTTGGTCGGGAACGGTGTCCCACTGCCGGTACCGGCGGGCCAGCCATTGTCAGGACGGGTCAGCAGCGTCCAGCTCGCCGGGCAACCCGACACCGGAATCGCCGCGCGGTAGATGCCATTGGCACCGTTCTGGTCCAGATCGGGCTGAACCGGTGTGTTGTGCCCGCGGGTGCCCACCGCCGCCAGCAGATCGCTGGCCCCGGCCGTCTCGATGATTTCGAGACCCGTGATGTCGTGCCGCTGGGTGGTGAAGCTGGTCGGCAGGCAAGGGCCGTCCCAGTTGCTGCCCGCGTCGTACGAGAAATAGACACCGGTCTTGGTACCGACCACCAAGGTGTCGCTGTTGGCGGGGTCGACGCGAACCTTACCGATCGCTTGGTACTGCGGGAAGATGCCGGCACCCTGCGGGAAAACCGGATCGAAGACATCCGCGCCGAGGATCTCCCAGGTCACGCCTTGGTCGGTGCTGCGCAACAAGCCGGCGCTGCCGAAGGACCAGGAACCGTAGCGAAGATCACCGGTGCCAGCGTAGATCGTGTCGGAGTCGTTCGGATCGAGAACGAGGTCGCCGATCGCCACGCCGTTGAGCAAGGGATCGTCGGTCATCGGCGTCCAGGTGGTCGCCGCGCTGCAGCAATTGGTCGTTTTCCACACGCCGCCGCCGTCCGAGCCTGCGTAGGCGATGGTGGAATCCGTCGGATCGCTCACCACGACATTGGTGCGCCCTGCCACCCGGCCAAACGAGAAGCAAGACTGACACCCATCGGTCTGCAACGGCTCGGGGCCGAGTGACGTGAAGGCGCTGGCCGACATCTCCAGGGGCGAATCGGTGCCCACGTAGCGCTTCTCACCCGCAGGCACGCCGCGCGGCATGCCACGGTGCTGCTCCGCTGCCCGCGACACCCAGCTCGGTTTGAAGGTGCCGGTCGGATAGGCCGCGCGGATCGCCCAGAAGTCGCCATCTGCCGGCTTGCTCTGGTCGACGGGCATCGCCGCCACCGACGCCATCCAGGCATCGCTGGTATTCGAATGTTCAGCAGTCTGGGGGGCCGTCTCGATGGTGGCGGGCTGTGTGGTTCGGCATGCCGAGAGCACGAGCCCCGAGGCGAGCAGGATGAACGAGGCCGTCAGGCCGAGTCGGCTTCGACGATTGGAACGAGCGTGGGTGTACATGACGAGCCCTCCGGACGGGGTGAGCTTGGATGAGTCGGATACGGGGAAAAGAGTCCATGCGTAAGAGGTCGAAACGACCGCCGGTCCTTCGCGTCAGCTCGTGACCCAAGCAGCTTCTTTTGGCAAGCAGCCATAGATGAGTATTCACGCCAGAAAGGCAGGTAACGACAGACCCCTGATTTGCCCGCCAAGTCTAACGCAGTAGCCGTCCCGGCAGCGTCGGGCTGGGCGACCGTACGTGCGTCATCAACAGATCAGTCGAGCCGCAATGCCTCGGCGGGTCGAATGCGCAGCGCGCGGCGCATCGGCACCCAACACGCGGCAACGCCGACCAGGGCCAAGGTCACCACCACGAATGGCAACACCCACGTTTCGCCCGTCGGCAGACGCGTCTCCCAAAGGGCGTCCTGGGCGCTGATGAGCGCCAAACCCATGATCGCGCCGAGGCCACCCCCCAGACTGAGCAGTTTGGCCAGTCGACCGAGGATCACCCGCGCGATCTGCCGTCGAGTCGCTCCCATGGCAACGCGAATACCGATCTCACGCGTTCGGCGTGACACCGCGAACGACAACATCGCATAGACGCACACCAAGGACAGCGCGAGGGCCACCACCCCCATTCCCGAAATCACGCGGGCGAAGGTTGCCATGAAGTTCCGTTCGGCCGCATTGACCGACTCGAGAGGACCGACCCAGAGGATTCGGATGTTGGGATCGATCCCGGCCACGATTTGCCGCAGCGGACCATCCAACAAGCGCGGATTGCCATCACTCCGTAGGGCCAAGAAGAGCTGATTCCCCTCGCCAGTCGACGGCAAGTAGAGACCTGCCGCACGGTCCGGGTCCGCCGCGCTCAGGCCGAGATCCGGCACCACGCCGACGATCTCACGCCATGGCGCCGGCTCCCCGGGCGCCCCGCTTCCCGACGCTCCGGTACTCGGCACCCGAACCCGCCGACCGATCGCATTGCCGCCACCGAGGAACATCCGCACGAACGGCTCGTTGACCACCGCCACGGGAAGCGCGTTCGGCGCTACGTCAGCCTCACGAAACAGCCGTCCCGCAACCGCCCGCGCGTCGAGTGCTTCCAGGAAGCCCGGCGTCACCCGTGCAACCGGTGCCAGCTGCGCCGATGCCGCCCTCGCGTTCGACGAGCCTGCATCGTCGTCAACCTCGACCCATCGTTCCCAGGCATCGTTGCCGGGCAGATCACTACCGCTGCCGACTGCCACCACCCCCGCGGTGTGCTGGAGCGCCGCTGTGATCGCATGGGTCGGCAAGGGTGCGACGCCCGGTCGCTTCCCGCCGTCCGTGCCATGGGGAGCGGGCGCTTCTCGGGCACCTAGCAAGCGCGCCGCCAGGATCTTGTCGGCCGGCAGCTCGACCGCTTGGTCGAGGTACTGCGTGAGGCCCCGGGCCATCACCAGCGCGCCGCTCAACAACGCCACAGACAGCGCGAGCTCGACCACCATCATGGTCGCGCCGATCCGGCCGAGCCCCAAGCCGCTCGCCGAGCGCTGATCGGCGTGCGCCGTCGAAAAGACGTCGTGGCGGGTCGCGCGAAGGGCCGGCAGCACGCCGCCCACGATGCTCGCCAGCAGAGCCGCCATCATCACGAAGAGAAGCGTCCGCGGGCTGAGCTCGAAGGTCATCCAGAACGGGCGCTCGGGCACGGAGTCCTCCAGCCAGCCGAGCGCCCGGTGAGACGCGGCCAGCCCCAGGCCTGCCGCGATGACGCCGAGCAGGCCGACCTCGATCGCCAGCTGTCCGACCAAACGCCATCGGCCGGCCCCGAGTGCCGTGCGCATGGCCAGCTCATCCGCCCGCGCCGCCGTACGGGCAAGCACGAGATTGGCAACGTTGGCGGCTATGACGACCAGAAGCAGCACCAACACCAGCACCATGCCGGTGATCTGGACTCTTGCTTGCCACGGCGTCGACACATAGGGCGCGACCCTCACGCGGCTCTGCCTTTCGACCGGTGTCCCGGTGCCCTGCGCAGCGGAGAGGGTGGCGATCTCCGCCTGGGCTGCGGCAGCGTCGACGCCCTCACGCAGAACGCCGAAGAAGGTCAGTCCCCGACGAGGCCCCGCCTCCGAGCCACCGAGGAAGCGATCGTCCAGCGGGAGCCAGAGCGCACCGCCGGCAGGAAACCCGGCTTCGTCGTCGAGCACACCCACGATGGTGTGCTCGCGCCCCGCCACGTTGATCACCTCACCGATGACGTTCCGCCGTCCGTCGAAGCGCTGCCGCCACAGGCTTTCGCGCAGCACGGCCACGGGCTCGGCTCCTGGCTCACCGTCGGACGGCGTCATCGAACGACCAAGGATCGGAACGTACGGTAGGAAGCGGAAAGTCCCCGGCGTGATGAAGGCACCACGAAGCGAGTCCACTTTCCCCGAGCCATGCACGAGGTTCAAATCCTCACCGTCCGCGGCGCCAACGTACCGGAAGCTCTCCGCTTCCTGAAACAACCTGTAGCGCGCCAGGTCGAGGCTCATCGCTCGGCCATCCGGAACCGACTGCACCTCGATGCGAACGAAACGGTCGCCGCCAGACATCGGGAGCTTGCCGTTCAACGCCGCATCCAGGAACGTGAAGCCCGTCGTCGCCAGCGCGATTCCCATGGCCATGGCCAGAATCACGGTCAACGCCATGATCGGCTGCTTGCGAATCAGGCGCAGGGCCAGGCGTACGTCCAGGCTGCTCACCCGCCCCATGCCTTGCTCCCTTTCTCGCAGTCGATAGACCAAGAAGGCCGCGGCCAGGGGAAACGTCTCCAGCGACGTCCGAAACCAGGGCGTCAGCTGACCACGATGCTTCACACGCCGACGGTGGACTTCTTCCAGATCACCCAGAACGTCCTCGCGGCGCTCGGCCGGAACCACCCACCCCAGCAGCCATCTCGACCAGGCCGGTGCGCGCATCAAGAAGCCTCCAGCGTCGGTTCGAGCCCGCCCCACATGCTGCGCAAGGTCCGGCGAGCGTCACGAAGCGCCAGAACCCCAGGCTGCTCGATGCGCACGTAGCGCCGGGCCTTGCCGCCCCGTTCCGGCAAGGGATCGCCGAGGCGCGTCGAGACCAGCCCCTTGTTCTCCAGTCGCTGAAGCGTCACGTAGACCGTCGCCCGCTGCACCGAGCGTCCAGTCCGTTGGCGGATCTCGTCGACGATCGAGACCGCATAGGCCTCGTCCTCACCCAGCCGCATCACGGCCAGCATGACCAGCAGCTCGAGCTCTCCCAGGTTCTGGCGTTTCACGGTTCGTTCTCCTGCGCGTCGGCTCACGTCCGATTTATGACTTCATTAAGATGACTTTGTCACTTTAATTGAAGTACGCAAGGCTGTGGGGGAGGTTTCACGATCCAGATTCGATGGGTCAGCCCGATCCAGCTACGGACGGGTTTGGGTCCAATTGGACGTGTCGCCGGATTCGAAGCCGTCGCTGAAGATGGGCGCGCTCAGGCCAAGCGTGTTCTTCCACACCCACACCGAGTCGATGCTGGCGATCAGAAAGAAGACGTTGTGCGTCGGGTCGTACAAGAATCGGCCGTAGATCCGGTCGTTGGCTGACGGCCCTGTCTGAGATGGATATTCGGTCCAGGCGCCGCCGGCGATGTCGTAGTTGAAGACGCTCGTGCTCGCCTGACCACCGAAGAGCACGAGTTGGTCGGTCGATTCGTCGTAGGCCAACCCCGCGCCGGATGCGACGCCCGGAAGGCTGTCCGCCGACACGATGTCGAAGCGATTGGCATCGATGTCGTAGGCGCTCAGGTTGTCCTCGCCGCCGTAGTCTCCGCCATAGGACCAGATCAGCCGCCGCACCGAATCGAGCACGCTCGTCCGCTCGATGCCGGGATGACCATCATCGCTCACCCGTGTCCAGCGATGGTTCGTGAAGTCGAGGCTCCAAGTACCGTGCTGGCTGACCTGGAACCAGCGCTGGGTGACCGGGTCGTACTCCCCCGACGCGCCGGCTCCCGGCAGGTTGTAGTCGAGGTCCCCGTTCTGCAACGCCGTTCGATCCGTCCATGTTCGCTGCTCGAAATCGTAGGTCCAGAGATCGCCGTGGGAAACGCCATTGTTGAACGGCGGCGCATCCGCGCTCGCTCCCGAGTAGGCGAAGAACACCCCGAGATGGTCGATGAAATCGATGTGGTCATAGGTATGCCGCGACACCGGCGTACCATCGGTGAAACGGTAGCTCGGCGGATTCGAGAACAGACACACCGAGGTCGGCAAGGTCTCGAGCTGCCACTGCAACGTCGCGAGGTCGAAGAGCAGGATCTGATTGCCGAAGTAGTCGTTGTGTCCGCCACCCCACAGCACGATGCGCTGACCCTGCGGATCGAGCGTGGCGCCCGAGAAGGCGAGAATCCCTGGCAGCTCACAGCCGATCTCGAAGTCACAGCACGGGATGCGCATCGCCCCGGCGCCCGCCATGGCACTGTTGGGCAGCTCCGTCCACTGACCGTCCGGTAGCGCCAGCAAGGTCGGGTTCGGAATCTGGGCCTCTAACCGCCTCGCCGTCGCCCCCCCTGTCGAGGTCACGACGAGCAGAACGGCCCACCATGCCGGTATGTGAAAGCGCATGAGCAATGGATCCTCCAGATCTTTCCATGCTCATATTACTATTTTTCGCTTTCGAAGCAAGAGCCGCGCAAGGCTCACAGCCCGATGGCGAGCACTCGAGCCCTTCCCTTCCGCCGGCGCGAAGTCCTCGATCACCGACGCTTCTCAGCGACGAGCTCGACAGGAGCCAGTAGACCGCGTGAAATGTTCTCGATCATGTTCTTCACCTTCACGGAGGCTGTTTCACCCATCAGAATGTGCAGCCCCAGTGGAGGTGGGCCGCTCGCATGCGCCACTTTTGCCTGGAGGTCCGCGAAGAATTCGAGCGCAAATTCGCGTCGGTCACGTTCTGCAACGAGATGGAAGCCCGCCTCCTCTAAAGCAGCCTTGTAGGTCGCCGGCGAAGAGACCGAGCTTCCGTCGGGTCTCATGGCCCAAGGCACCGGAAATGTCAGTTCACCGTCGCTGCTCTTCATGATGTCGTAGATCCCCACTCGCCCTCCCGGTTTCACGACGCGGTAAAGCTCTGCTGCGAGCGACGGCTTGTCAGCGACATTCATCCCGACATGCATCATGTAGGCCCGGTCGAAGGTGTCAGCCCGTTGCGGCAATGCCGTAGCGTCTTCGACCTGAAGCTGGATGCGCGCGTCCAAGGTCACCCATTCACACAGCAGCTTCCCAGCTGAAACGTACTCGGGTGTCAGATCTACCCCTGTGACGCGACATCCATACCGGTGCGCAGCGAATCGGCTACCGCCGCCCAAACCACATCCGACATCGAGCACATGGTGGCTTTCATCGATTCCGAGCTGGTCGAGAAAAGCCTCGGTCGCGATCCGCCCTCCGACATGAAACTCATCCACTGGGGCCAAGTCATCGATCTGTACGTCCGCGACCGATTTCCCAAGCCGCTCGATGCCACGACGAATGGCATCGACAAGCTCTCCGTGTCCGTAGTGCTGCGCAACAGTACGCGCATCAGGCATCGCCTACTCCTTCTCGGCCCATCGCCACGAGCGCAGGTTCTGCGCCCAGAGCTCAGGTGTTCAGCCGAGTTCCTTTCGTTGCGAGCGATTCACTCGCGTGATCGAGTCGTCCGCAACGCACGACCGAGTCAGAGCGTTGCCAAGAAGTCTCCCAGGATCGTAAGGCCTTTGCCCAGGGTCTCGCGCTGCTCGCCGATGCCCAGGCGGAGGTAGTGATCCATTCCGTAGACATCGCCGGGAAGGACCAGGACGCTTCGCTCCTGGCGCAGGCGCGTTGCCAGCTCAGTAGAGCCAATGCGGTGCGGATAGCGAAGGAAGGCCATGCCGCCGGCCTGCGGCGGCGTGAAAGACCAGGCATTGGCTGGATCGCCTTGCGCCTGGCTGGCGAGCCAGTCCTCGAGCAAGCCGAGATTCTCGCGCAGCATGCGCCGGTTGCGATCGAGAATCTGCTGGCGACGCGCAGGCTCCAGAATGCGCGTCGCCACATACTCGGACGGTAAGGCCGTGGTGATGGTCGTGTAGTCGTTGCGGTGCCAGGCATCGGCGATGAACGGCTCGGGGCCGACCAGCCAGCCGACGCGAAGCCCCGGGTGCGCCAGAGCCTTCGACAGCCCCGCCGCGACGATCGCGCGATCGTAGAGGTCGTGGAAGCTCGGACCTTCCTCTCCATCGAGCTGAACACCCCTGTACACCTCGTCGGCGTAGACGACGGCGCCCACCCGGTCGGCAATCTCGATGATCGCGTCCATCTCGTCGCGCGAGAGCACTGCGCCCGTCGGGTTGTTCGGATTGCACACCACGATCATCTTCGTCCGCGGCGAGACGGCAGCTTCCAGCTCTTCGAGATCAATGCGCCAAGCCGCGTCAGCACAGAGGTGGAAGGGTTTGACCTCGACACCGAGCGCTCGCGCCACGCCCCAGATCTGCATGTAGTTCGGGAGCATCAATGCGATCTCGTCACCGGGCTCGAGGAGCGTCCACATCGCCAGGAAGTTCGCCTCTGCCGAACCATTGGTGACGAGCACGTTGTCGACCCCTGCGCGTGGATAGAGCCGCGCGATCGCCTCGCGCAGGGTCGGCTCTCCATTCGTCCAGCCATAGCCCAGCCGTACATCCAGGAGCTCGTCGATCTCGTCCGCGTCGAGCAGCTCGCGAAGGGTGTAGGGGTGGATACCACTCTCCGTGAGATTGATCTCGACCTCGTTCTCCCACAGGGATTGCAGGCGCTCCAGCTTGAATTCTTCGATGTGCATGCTCAGTCTCTTCGTTCGCGGTGACAGGTGGACGGATCGATCGGCCAGCATGGTAGCCTAAAACCAGAGTCCAGATCGGACAATTTCATCCAGAACCTCCTCTTCCATCCAGAATCTCTGTTCCATTCAGAATCACTGCAGGAGTCGAACGGATGCCCGTCACGTCAGCCGTACCCGCCATCCGCATTCTGGCCGAGGCTCACCTGCGCCAATGCGTACATCTCGACCTCGACGCGCTCGAAGCGGTCGCCGAGGCGTTCTCCTGGCTGGCGCACGAGCGCGTCACCATGCCACCGATCCTGCACCTCGAGGTACCGAGCACGGTACCCAGCACCGGTCGGGCAGCAGATGAGGGACATGCGGGCGGCGACGTCGACATCAAGACGGCGGCGGTGCGCGGTCTCGATCGCTTCGCGGTCAAGATCGCGGCAGGCTTCTACGACAATCCGAGCCTGGGTTTACCGAGCGGCAGCGGCATGATGGTGGTGCTTTCCGCTCGCACAGGGTTTCCGATCGCCGTGCTGCTCGACAATGGCTACCTCACGGACATCCGGACGGCACTCGCCGGCGCGGTCGCCGCCCGCCACCTGGCGCCTGCAACGGTCAGGCGGGCGGGAGTCCTCGGTACGGGCGCGCAGGCCCGGCTGCAGATCGAAGCCTTGCAACTGGTTCGGCCGTTCGAGCGCTTGATCGTCTGGGGACGCGACCCCTCCAAGGCCGGTACGTTCCAGCGCGAGATGCAAGAACGTCTCGGAGTCCCCGTAGACGTGGCGGCGACCGCGGAAGACGTCGTGCGCCAGAGTCAGTGCGTGATCACTGCCACACCGTCACGGGCGCCGCTCATCCAGGCCGACTGGCTCCACCCAGGCTTGCACATCACGTCGATGGGTTCGGACGGTCCCGGCAAGCAAGAGCTCGATCCGGCCGTTCTGCTGCGGGCCGATCATGTCGTCTGCGACCGGCTTGCCCAGAGCACCACAGCCGGCGAGCTCCAGCATCTCGACCCCGCCCAACGCCCCACGGTCGTCGAGCTTGGCGTGCTCACCTCTGGCCAGCAGGAGGGCCGCTCCCCGACCGGAGCCATTGACGAGCATGCGATCACCGTTTGCGATCTCACCGGCACCGGCGTCCAAGATACAGCCATCGCCTGCTTCGCCCTCGACCAGGCCGCGCGCCTCAGTCTCGGACACACAGGTCTCGGAAACATGGATCGCGGAAATATGGATCGCGGCGACTCCAGCGCCTGAGTGCCTCCGCTATCGACCCACTGGGTCAGCGTGGAGACACTTCCCGCCACATGTGAACCTTGGCGCGGTACCCGTCCTCGACAGCCACCGCGTACGGTTCGACACCGAAGCTCGTGAAGCCGCAACGCTCGTAGAGTGCTTGCGCTGCCTGATTGCCTTCGGTCACGGTAAGCTGAACGACGCGCACTTCCGACCGCGCACGTGCAGCGTCGAGCGAAGCGACGACCAACGCTTCGCCGAGGCCGCTGCGCCGATACGCCTCTCGAACGTACATGCCGAAAAGCGTGGCAATGTGTCGCTTCTTGGACCGCTGCTCGAATCGCATGCCCGCGACGCCAGCAAGGCGCTCTCTTTCCAGACCAGCAAGCACCACTTGGGATACGTCTGGACCATGCTGGAGTCGCTTCGCCCACCAGCTCAGCGGCAATGAAACACGTTCCTGCACCGACGACGTGAACGCTTCCGGGTGCCGGTCATACCCTTCGAGCATCAGCTCGCGATAGGCCGCAGCGTGCGTACGATCCAGTGGCTGAACCATCATCACGACAGTCTCGTTGCCAGTGCCCGGGACCGAGCGGTACGAGCAGGCGTCAAAACGTCTACTGCAGACGCTTCTTCTTGGACGGCAGTGATCCGACGAATTCGCGGCAGATATCGATCCAGCGTGCGAGACTTTCATCCTCGCGGATGGCATCCGTCTCGACGTAAACCATGCCTTTCATGGGCCTGCCCGTGAAGTCCATCTCGCGAGCACCAGGCTGCTCGAGGCACGCCTCGTATCGCTCGGGACCAACACGCGCCATGAGCGCATCAGCAACGATCCCACAGCACATGTGATCCTCCACCATGAAGCAGAGGCCGCCGAACATCTTTCGCTCGTCGGCATCACAGCGAGTCTGAAAGTACGATCGGATTCGATCTGCAAGCGCTTCGTCGTAGGCCACCGCTTCTCCTCTGCGGCATGGGCGTCGTCCAGTCGCGGAGCAACGCCAGCCACGCCAAGCATATTCCCACGACCGGTCTTGGTGATGCCAGCGCGGCTTCTCTTTCTTGGCCTCGCCAACCCGGTGCTGCTCACAGCCGAGCAGAGCAGGGTGCCCGACATGGCAAGGCACGGTGCGGGCGCGTGCCACACCGTGCCTCACGATCAGTATTTTCCGTGAAATACCGGCGCCCTGCTGGTCGACCGAAGAAATACGTTACCAGTCGCCGCCCGAGGCCTCACAGTCCTGGAGGCATTCCTCGTAGTCGCGCTCCACCTGCAACTCGCACCGTATGTTCTGCACGAGGCAGACGAGAAT
>CALFAM010000244.1 GCA_937948815.1 uncultured bacterium | reverse complement strand
GCAGGGGTTGTCGAGCAGGATCGATCCTGCTGACGACGGCACGAACTCGTTGGCCTTCCTGAGGATTTCGGCCAAGTTGTCGGCCAGACTGGGCTCCGACGCGAAGGGTTTAGCTTGAACCCTCCGTCGCTCCAGAAATGTTTCCAT
The DNA here is from genome assembly GCA_937948815.1 of uncultured bacterium. Lineage (GTDB taxonomy): Bacteria > Acidobacteriota > Thermoanaerobaculia > Multivoradales > J023 > J023. The sequence goes on along the minus strand of CALFAM010000244.1, from coordinate 12,320 downwards.
CTCCCGCGGTTGGAGCGCGTGAATCTCGATCGTCACAGTTTCCTCGAGGTTACGAACCGGCGGAAAGCCTACCAGATCAGCGGCTTGGTCTCATTTCGCCAAAGCCGAGGGCGAAACGAGGGCTCAGCGTTGGGATGGGTACACCAAGGCCACGGCATCTCGCGGGCAAACTGCCTGGGCGGAGCGGGCGACGATCTGCCAGCTATCTTGCGAGCCTTTTCGAACCCAGGCTTCGGTGCCCGCCGGAAGCTGGCCAGCCGCCGTCTCGCAGTCCGCCAGCAGGACTGCGGGGTGGGCTCCCCAGCGCTCGCTGACGATGACCGATCCGTAGAGCAGCGACGCGAGGACGAAAGTTACGGCAGCGGCCCAGCGCAGGCGGCCGCCCAAGAGCAGCAAGCCGAGGCCGAGCCAGGCGAGAACGATGGCGACTCCACGTATCCAGTTTCCCAGTCCCGCAAGGGTTCCGAGAATGCCTGCCGGTGGCAAGGTCTGGCTGCCCAAGCTCCGACGCGCCAGCCAGAGGTTTTCTTCGAGCCAAGGGTCGGCGCCTGGGTCGCCGCGCCGGTACCAGAGAATGGCCTCGGGCAGGCGATCGAGATGATGGAGGGCCGTTCCGAGGTTGTAGACCAACGTCGGGTGCACGGATGCCGGGTCATAGCCGGAACGGTAGGCTTCGACCGCTTCCTCGATCTGGCCATCGCGGAACAGGCGGTTTCCCTCATTGAGTGCGCCGATCGGATCGATCGGGTCTTGCGCGTGCGCAGGCGTCGAAATCGGAACCAGCGCAGCGAGGGCGAGCAGGAGCCACGACAAAGCCGCGTAGCGACCGCGCGCGGGCAGCCGAGGCAGCTTCGTCGCCGAGATCCTCGGAGGAGTATTCGTGCTGAGCAGCAGGCCGCGCATCAGAGTGTCCGCATGAGCTTGCGCGAGCGATCGATCAGCTCGCGTCGGAGGTCTTCGGTCGAGGAGAGCTTCGGCGCGTAGCGAAGGTAGTGAAGGTCGTCTGCCAAGGTGACCAGCTCCCCGGCCCGGGCTTCGCTGATGCCGTGGCGCTCCAGCTCTTTCTGCCATTGCGTGCTCGCCACACCGGCGGCGATCCCGAATCGGCTGGTGAGATAGGCGCGCCAGGCATCTTCGATTGCAGCCGCGGCGCGGCGTGGATCGTCGTGCTCGTCGGCGGCGTCGAGCTCCGCCGCGAGGGCCTTGCGATCGATCCGCTTGCCCGAGCCGGGGCGCCTTTGCAGCACGACCCAACCGACGGCGAAGAGCCAGGGCATCACGAACAGCCAAGGCGCGAGGCGGGCGAGGCCGTGACTGCGCTCTGCCGCAGGCAGCGCAGCCGTCCGGATCGGATGCAGCCGCACCGTGTTGCCGTCCTGCTGGGTTAGCTCCGTACCCCCGCGGGCGGTGAGCGACAGACCTTCCACGGTCGCAGTATCGAAGGTGCCGCGGTTGGGATCGAAGTAGGGAACCTCGATTGGCGGTACCTGCCACAACCCCGGCTTTTCGGGCACCAGGACGTACTGCCAGGTACGACTGCCAGTGACGCGCGTGCCACGGATCCGCTCGCGCGCCTGTTGCTGGGGCGGGAAGACCTTGATGCCGTCTTGCTCGGGGATCCGGGGCTCGGGCACACCTTGGAGGTGGCCGCTGCCACGCAGCGTGAGGGTCAGGGTCGCGGCATCACCGACTTCGAGCTCGGCGGGCTCCAGGCTTCCTTCGAGCTGCAGCACGCCGACCGCACCCTGAAAGCCCGCGGGCGCGTCGGGCAGCGGCTTGACATCGACCGTGATCGCGTTGCCGGTCCGCTCCAGGTCCGCGCTGCGGGCGCGCAGCATGCCGAACGGCCCCTCATCCGGCAAGCGAGCCCGCAAGGCGATGCGGGTCGGCTCGATCTCGAAGCGGCCAGCGCGGCGGGGAAACAGGGCGCGTCGGAGCAAGCGCACCCGTCCGAAGCGTTCGCCTTCGTGCTCGATCATCTCGACCTGGGCCCGCTGGTCCTCGGGCTCGGGGATCTCGCGAACCCAGAAGCCCTGAAAGTCTGGGAGCTCGTCTGGATCGACCGAGACGACATCTGCCTGGGTGTAGAGGTAGAGCGTGTAGAGCATCTGCTGGCCGACCCATGGCCGCGCGGGTGTGACCTCGGCATGCAGAAAGATGCGCGGCTCGCTGCGCTGTGTGGGACGTCGCGAGCGGAAAAAGCGGTCGAAGGGGTCGTCTTGCAGAAGCTGTTCGGCCAGGCTTCGTCCGCTGCCTCTTCCGCGTCCCTGACCGCGACGCAAGCGCTCGGGCGGAATCTCCTGCTGGACCTCGATGCCTGCCTCGCCAGCCTCGAGTGTGCGGTCGCCGACTTGGACCTCGATGCCGTACACCCGCGCCGGGCCGACGGCTTCGGGTGTCAGGCGCCAGGTCAGCGTGCGGCTGGACGAGGTGCGCCCATTGATGATCTGAACGCTGGCCGTGCTCGATGGCCCGCTGAGCTGACGAAGATTCTCCAGCCGGAAGCTGGCATCGAAGTAGTCCTGGGTGGGCGCACCCTGCACTTCGACTTCCAGGACGACGGTCTCGTCGACGCCGGCAGGACTCGGACCGAGTCGGATCCGCGGCTGCAACTCCTGGGCAGCAACGCCGATCGCCGAAAAGGCGAACGCGCATGCCACGACCGAGATGGTGCGCTTGATCACCAGTCCTTCTTCCCTTTGGCCTGCTTGCTCGCAGCTTCCAGGGCCTCTTGACGACGCGCCTCACGCTCCAGGTTCTCGACCGCCTCGAGGATCGCAGCGGCTTCCTCCGCGGTCATGTCGGGCTGGTCCTCGAACTGTGGCAACGGGCGCTCCTCTTGCTCGCCCTGGTCGCCATCCTGCGGCTGCTCTTGCTCGCCATCCTCGGGCTGCTGCTCCTGGTCTTGCTGCTCTTGGTCGCCCTGTTGTTCTTGGTCCTGTTGGTCCTGCTGATCTTGGTTCTGCTGATCCTGATCCTGCTGCTGGTCTTGTTGATCCTGCTGATCTTGGTTCTGCTGATCCTGATCCTGCTGTTGATCCTGATTCTGCTGATCTTGGTTCTGCTGATCCTGCTGCTGGTCTTGCTGATCCTGCTGTTGATCCTGATTCTGCTGATCTTGGTTCTGCTGCTGATTCTCCTGCTGCTCGCGCAGGCGACGCATGGCGATCTCGAGGTTGTGCTTGGCGTCCGTGCGTGTCGGGTCGCGCCGCAGCGATTGCTTGAACGCATCGACCGCGCCCTGCAGCTGGCCGGTTTCGAGATGGGAGTTGCCGAGATTGAAGGCTGCGTTGGACGCCAGGCGGTCGGTGCCGGACTCCATCACCGATTCGAGCAAGGGCGCGGCATCCGCCCGCTCGGAGAGCAGGCGAGCGGTGCCTGCATTGTAGGTCGCAAGCGGATCTTGCTCGAGCAGACGGGCGGCGCTATCGAACGGGCCGATGGCTGCCGCTGCCTGCTCGGCGTCGGTGGCAATGCTGGGGCCAGAAGGAGTGGCTGTGGCGGGACTGGCGGCTGATGCATCGGGGCCGGGCTCGCCCGGTGTCGTCGACGCTGGCGGAGCCGGCGCAGGCTGTGATGCTCCAGTCCGTGGTCCGTCTGTCTGGGGTACTTCAGATTGCGCACGCTCGACCGCGTTGAGGCCGCGTACCGTGCGCTCGCGCGGATTGAACAGCAGGCGTTCGAGGAGGCGTGACCACCGGCTGCCGGATTCGGTCTCGGAACCGCCCTCGGCGTTGGCGTCCGCCGGCGCAGGGGCCGGAACACTGTTGGCCGGCACGCTGGCAGGAGGCGCGGCGGGCTGCGCCTGACTCGGCGTACCGGGGAGCAGCGTCAATCCGAGGGTCAGCAGACCTGTAGCCACGAGACGCTGGGCGTCTGCCGGTACGGGCATCAACTGGGGTGCGCGTCCGCGTTGACGCTTCGTGACATCACGGCATTCGACCAGCGAACGAAAATCGCGGTGGGGGCTCATGGTGAAACCTCACCTTGCCGGCGTGCGAAAATCGGCAGCACCAGGTAGATCAGCAGGCTCGCGATGGCGAGCGCGAGCGGAAGCTGGAAGCGCTCCTCGAGGGCGGTGATCGTCTCTTCGCCGATCGAGCGGCGGGTCATCCGACTCACCCGATCCACGACCGCTTCGACACGGGTGGCGGCACTGGTCGCGCGGATGTACACGCCGCCGGTCTCTCGGCTGAGACTCTCGAGGGTGCGTTCTTCCAGGCGACTGACCACGACATTTCCGTTCTCGTCCGTCTTGTACTCGACGGGCTTGCCGGCAGCCTGTGGCAGCTCGAGGGGCAGGCCTTCCGGAGTACCGACGCCGATGGCGTGCACGACCACTTCGGCGTCCTTGGCCAAACTGGTCGCCTTTGCCAGGCCGCGCCCGTGATCCTCGCCATCCGAGAGAACGATCATCACGCGGTGGCCTTCGGTGCCTTCGGCGAATAGGTCGATGCCGCGCTCGAGGGCCGGGCCGAGCTCGGTCCCGGGAGTCGGCAGAGATCCGGGGGCCACCGCATCGAGCAACAGGTCGATGACCGCCGAGTCGACGGTGAGCGGTGCCATCACCACGCCGTCGCCCTCGGCTTGAACCAGCGCGACGCGCTCGCCGGAAAAAGAACGGGCCATGTCTCGGACCAGCGACTGGGCCACCCAGAGGCGGGAGGGTTGGACGTCGCGGGTGGCCATCGACAGCGAGGTGTCGAGCACGAAGACGACATCGACGCCCGTGCGCTCCACGGTCTGCTCGACCGAGCCCCAGCGCGGCCGGGCGAGGGCGAGCGCCAAGCCGATGACCGCCAGGGTCAGGGCCAGGGTGCCCAGGGTCATTCGTGTGGGCCGGTACGTCGGCAGCAGTCGATTCCACAGACCGCTGGCGGACCAGGCTGCCACGTGCCGGCGGCGCCTGCGCCACAAGAACGAGCACAGGAGCGCGGTGCCGGGGGCGGCGATCAGAACCAAGAGGAGCTTGGGGGCGGCGAAATCCATGGTCACGGTTGCAGGGTCAGTCCGAGGGTAGCGAGCAGCACAGGGATCAGGGTGAGCGCCAGCGCGGTCCAGGCCAGCGGCTGGAAGGCTTCCTCGAAGCGGACGTAGCGTTTGACTTCGATCGGTGTGCGCTCGAGCTCGTCGATCTCTTCGAAAATCCTGCGCAAGGACTCGGGGTCGGTGGCCTGGAAGTAGCGCCCGCCGGTGCGGCCGGCGATCGCGCGCAGCAGCTCTTCGTCGACCTCGACCTCGACCATGCGGCGCTGCATGACGACACGGCCGCTCCGCGGATCGCGCATCGGCACGGGCATCGGTACGGTTCCATCGGTCCCCACGCCGAGGGTGTAGACCCGCAGACCGAGTCCTTCGGCCACCGCGGCCGCAGAGGCCGGATCGATGGCGCCCGCGTTGTTGACGCCATCGGTGACCAGCACCATCACCTTGCTGGTGGCAGCGCTGTCCTTGAGCCGCGCCGCGCCTGCGGCCAATGCCATGCCGATTGCTGTGCCATCCGGCAAGATGTCGAGCTCGACCGAGTCGATCAGCTGTCGCAGCATGGCGCGGTCCGTGGTCAGGGGCGACTTCACGAGGGTGGCACCTGCGAAGACCACCAGCCCGATCCGGTCGCCGCCGGCCCGCTCGGAAACGAAGCTCTGCACCACGTCTTTGGCGACGAATAGGCGGTTGTTGGGTTGAAAGTCCTCTGCCGCCATGCTGCCCGAGACGTCGAGGGCAACCACGATGTCGATGCCTTCGGTCAGATCCTGCTCCCACGTCAGCCCGCGCTGCGGTCGCGCGAAGGCGACGATCAACAAGGCCAGGGCGGCGATCCGCAGGTAGAACGGCAGGTGCAGGCGCCACAGCCCACGGCCACGACCCGCGAGGGGCAGGCGTCGGCCCGGTGAGAGCCGTGCCCTGTGCGACAGGCTGCTGTAGGTCAGCGCACCATCTCCTTGGCGCTTGTGATGCCACCAAATCAGAGGAATCAGCAGCAGGAGCAGCGCGAGCATGGCGGGATGACGCAGCTGGGTCGGCCAGCCGCCACCCCCGAGGAGTCCCTCGAAAAGCGCGACGTTGAGCAACGCTCCGCTGAAGAGGTCGCCCAGCGCAAACCCGCCGGGGCTTGCATGGCTCAGGAAGGTGCCGACGAGACCGCTCACCGCAGGCCCCTCGTGCGACGGCGCCCGGCCTCTGCCTGATTCGCCCGCGCTTGGGCCATGGGGGCCCGGGTGACCGGTCCCCGCGAATCGGGTTCCGCATGGGTGGCTGCCGAGCTCACGGATGTCGAGCTCGCGGCGTGACGGCTCGCCGGAAGCGAGCTCGCTGGGGATGCCGATCCCGATGCCAGACGGGCCGATTGCGGGGCGGCTTCGGCCCGGGCAGCTTCGAGCTGAGCCGCCTCGATCTGGGCTTCACGCCGCCGGCGAAGGTCATCATCAAGGGCGACGGCGACAGCTTCGGCTTCGCGAACGCGCTCGGCTGTGGTCGCCACGTCGACCTCGATGCGGGGCACGAACTTGGCTTCATCGCAGCGTCGCAGCAGGGTGACCAGCCGGCGCGACCATTCAGGTTCCAGGTGACTGTCACGAAGCAGGCGCAGAATTTCCGTCGTCGTGCGCTCGACCGCAGGCACGCCCGTGGTACGACCGACAAATGCACGCAGCGCGAGACTCAGCGCCGTATGGGCCTTGGCGCTCTTCTCGACATCGATGCGCGAGAGGCTCACCCTTAGCTCGTCCAGTGGCGGCAACTTCGGGCGTCGCGGCAAGCCGAATTCGGGCTGCAGCATCTTCTTGCGCGCCACCTGCATGAAAGCCAAGAGGCAGGCGAGCCCGAGGAGGCCGGAAGTCCAGAGGAACGGTCTTCCGAGAGGCTGACGCTCCGGCGCCGCCGGCGGCAAGAGTGCGGGTTCTTCTTCGGTTTCTGGAAGCACGGAGCGGACCACCAGCACGAGGTCGTCCGGGGTGTCGACCTCCAGTGTCTGCTCGCCGAGCGGTAGGGCGAGCTGCATTGCCGGCAGCTTGGTTTCACCGACCTCGAAGGCGGTCAGCTCGACCGTCTGGGTGAAGACCAGATCGCCTCCGCTCGAGCGCTCCCGCGCCACCGAGGAGGTGCCGAGGATCTCGGCGTCGCCCCAGGTGTCCTGCCAGGCCGGAAAGCGGGCATCGGTATCAGGGGCGCCGGCGGGCCAGATCAACCGTAGGGTCGCGGTGACCCGGTCGCCGGCCGTGATCTCGGTGGGAAGCAGCTCGACCTGGATCTGCGGCTCGGGCATGCTGTTCTCTTGGGCCTCTTCCTGGGCAGCGGCCGGCGCACCAGCGAGGCGAATCGTGGCCAAGGTCGCCGCGGCGACAGCCATCGCGAAGCGTCTCATCGGGCCAGCCTCCGCCGCCGACGCTCGAAGAACGCGATCAAGGTACTGAGGTACGGACGATCCGTGCGGATCTCGAGTCGATCGATGCCGAGCTTGCGAACCAGACGCTCGAGGGCCGCGCGGCCTTCGGCACGGTGCTGGGCGTGGGCCGCGCGAGCTCGTCGTCCGCTGACCACCGCCAGCTCCCCGGTTTCGGCGTCGCGCAGCATCACCGGACCGGTGGTCGGCATCTGATGGTCGCGTGGGTCGACGAGCTCGAGAATGACGACGTCGTGACGGGCCGAGGCGGCTTTCAGCGCCGACTGCGGCAGGCTGTCGAGAAAGTCCGAGAGGATGAACAGCACGGAGCGCTGCTTGAGGGTCTTGAGTGTCGCCCACAGCCCGCGGTCGAGATCAGTGTGTGCTCCCTCTCGCCGGGTCAGAGCTTCGCGAACAATGCGCAAGACATGGGTTCGCCGACGATCCGGCCGGAGGAAGACCTCGAGCTTGTCGGCGATCATGGCCGCGCCGACGCGATCTTGGTTGCGGACTGCGGCAAAGGCGAGCAGTGCGGTCAGCTCGGCGGCGAGCTCGCGCTTGAGAATCGCCCGTGACCCGAAGTCGAGGCTGCCCGAGACATCGACGACCAGGAAGACCGTCAGATCCCGCTCTTCGACGAATCGTTTGACATAGGGCGCGCCCATGCGTGCCGTCACGTTCCAGTCGATCGAACGGACTTCGTCGCCCGGTGCGTAGGGCCGAACCTCGGCGAACTCCATTCCGCGTCCTTTGAACGCGGAGTGGTAGTCGCCGGCCACGCCCTGGTCGACCAGGCGCTTGGTCGAGATCTCGATGCGCCGAACCTTGCGCATCAAATCCGCGGGCAGCGGCGGCCGGTTGGCCGGAGGTGCTGCCTGAGGACGGCGTTTGAAGAGTCCGAGCATGCTGAGATGGGTCCTGCTTCGGTTCCTGTCTCAGGGAACTTCGACGCGATCGAGCAGGCGCTGCACCAGATCGTCGGTGGTGACTTCCTCGGCCTCAGCCTCATAGGTGGCGACCAGACGGTGGCGCAGAACGTCGGGTGCGACCTCTTTGACGTCTTCCGGGATCACGTAGCCGCGTCCCCGCACCAACGCCAGGGCCTTGACCGCGCGCGCCAGGAAGAGGGTGGCACGTGGCGAGGCGCCGTACGAGATGAGGTCGGCCAGATCGCCCAGGCCCGCACCACGCGGATCTCGCGTCGCGGTGACCAGGTCGATGATGTAGCGCCGGATCTTGGCGTCGAGGTGAACCTGATCGGCGACCTCACGCAGCGAGAGCAGGTGCTCGGCGTCGAGCACGGCTTCGATGTCGAAGTGCTGCTCCACCATCATCCGGCTGAGAATCTCTTCTTCCTCGCTGCGCGACGGGTATTGGAGCCTGAGCTTCATCATGAACCGGTCGGTCTGCGCTTCGGCGAGCGGGTAGGTTCCTTCCTGCTCGATCGGATTCTGCGTCGCCAGCACCATGAACGGTTCTTCGAGCGGGTAGGTGGTGTCGCCGAGGGTGACCTGCCGCTCTTCCATCGACTCGAGCAGGGCGGCTTGGACCTTGGCCGGCGCGCGGTTGATCTCGTCTGCCAGCACGATGTTGCTGAAGATCGGACCCTTCCGCGGCTCGAAGTTGCCGGTCTTCTGGTCGTAGATCAGGGTGCCGACGAGGTCTGCGGGAAGCAGGTCGGGTGTGAATTGGATGCGCTGGAAGTCGATGCGCAGCGTACGCGCCAAGGTCTTGACGGCGAGGGTCTTTGCCAAGCCAGGTACGCCTTCGATCAGCAGGTGGCCCCGGGCGAGGAGGCCGACCAAGAGGCGGTCGATCAGGTAGTCCTGGCCGACGATGACCTTGCGGATCTCCGTTTCGACCTGTTTGAGGACCAGAGTCTCTCGCTCTACATCGGTTGCCAGCTGGGTCTCCATCGCGCCTCGGCTCCACAGAGTAGGGGTACAAGCTTCGTCCGCCCCGATCGGGCTCGTGCTCCGTTCGTACCGCGACTCACGCGAGCCTCGGCCGAATTGGAGCCATGCCATTTCTGCAAGTCAAATGCCATCGCCGAGCGCGCATGCAGTGTCCCCGAATGGGGAATTCCTCCCCTGGAAACGGCTCAGCGGGGGCCGATCGTACCCTGGGTTACGATCAGCTGTCGCCACCCCGTCGCGGGCGGGTGTCAATATGGCGTGGAATGCCACGGCAGTGGAACACCGGGACTGCCGTGTGCGTCGCGACTCCCACTGCGTACCGATCCTCATCATGCCCAGCTCCATCGATCCCCCGAACCCTAGGGCACGCCGACGCCCACGACTCGACAAGCGTCTCGGTCAGCACCACCTGGTCGATGGTCGCCTCTGTCGTCCGGTGGTCGACTGGCTCTTGCCCGTGCAGGCGGGCCCGGCTGTTGCGTCGTCGGCCACGGTGCTCGAGATCGGCCCGGGGGGCGGCGTCCTGACCCGGGAGCTGTTGGCCACGGGCGCGAAAGTGCTGGCGGCCGAGCTCGACCTCCATTGGGCGGCCTACCTGGCGCGCGAGCGCCACCCGCGTTTATCTTTGGTCGCCCTCGATGCCATGGAGATCGATCCCACCCGCTTGCCTGCTGGCACTCTGGTGGCGGGCAACTTGCCCTACAACGTCGGAACGGCCATTCTCGAACGACTCTTGCCCCACCACGAGCAGATTGCGCGCATCGGCGTCATGGTGCAGAAAGAGGTTGCCGACCGCCTGGTCGCGCGTCCTGGAGACAAGGCCTACAGCGCCCTCTCGGTTCTGGTGGCTGCCCGCGCCGAAGCCCGCATGCTGGCGATCGTCAAGCCCGGCAGCTTCCGTCCGCCTCCCAAGGTGACCTCTGCCTTCGTCGGCCTCACGCTGCGGGCGCCGTCTGTGCCCGAGTCCGCCATGCCCGCCGTCGAGCGCACCATCAAAGCCGCCTTCGGCCAGCGCCGCAAGACGCTGCGCAACAGCCTCGGCAGCGTCTTCGGCCGCGACGAGGCTCTCGCCATGCTCAGCGCCGCCGACATCGACCCCATTCGCCGCGCCGAGACCCTTTCTCTGGCCGATTTCGTTCGCCTGGCGGGCTGCCTCGATCCCTCGTCGCGCTGACGCCAACAACGCCCCTTGCTGTGTTCCGAGGCCCGGAGTTGGGTGCTCCGCAGGGTCGGCGCCAGCACCCTCGCTCGGTTCACACCCGTCGCCTTCCCGTTCCTTGGACCGTGCGACACCGACTGGGCCCGGGGCGCTGATCCCTTTGAACGATGCCTGTCGTTTCTATTCTCGAGGCGAGCTGGTGACGTCTGGCTCGCTCGACAACGGGTTCATTTCATCTAGAGAGGTATTGATCATGGCAAGCAGCAAGGGCCAACATCCGGGCATACGAAACGGCGTTCCGACCCTCCTGCTCTTTCTTCTTTTGTCGCAGCAGGCCGCATTCGCTTCACTCAGCAATACGGGCGCCGAGCTCTTCACCCAGGATGTGGGTTGGGTACCCGATCAATCAGAAGACGGCGATGCTTTTGGGCACGCGCTCGCGAGCTGCGACTTCGATGGCAACGGGATCGACGATCTGGCGATCGGTGTGCCGCGCGAGGGCCTGATCGGTGGCTTTGAGGAAGCTGGTCAGGTGACGATCATTTACGGTACTGCTTTCGGTCTCGAGCCGAATACGCCTCAAGAGGACTTCTTCGCCCAGAGCCTTGGGTTGATGGCGGATCAGCAGGAGGACTATGACCAATTCGGTTACTCGCTTGCCGTTGGATACTTCGATAGCGACATCTACTGTGATCTGGCGATTGGCATCCCACTGGAAGATATCGTCGTCGGGGGCGCCCTCGTCGAGGACGCGGGCGCCGTCGCGGTCCTCTACGGCGGTGCCTCTGGCTTGAGTCAGTCGGGTAACCAATTTCTCAGCCAGCACACACCGCAGCTCAACGGTGTTCCCGAGGAGAATGACTACTTCGGAAACGCCCTCGCTGCAGGCGACTGGAACGGCGATGGCCTCGATGATCTGGCAGTCGGTGTTCCCGGCGAGAGTGTGTTCTCGAATGGGTCCAACGTTCCGGCCGCAGGTGCGGTCAACATCATTTACGGCTCTGCCGCCGGTTTGTCTCCGACGCTTGCACCACTTGCCGATCACATCTTGACGCAAGCGAACTTTGGCGCTGCGGTGGAGGCCAACGATTTCTTTGGCTTGGTCTTGGCTGCCGGTGATTTCAATCCTTCGGTAATCTTCGGGGCGGACGACCTGGTCATCGGAACCCCTGACGAAGACGTCCAGAGCGGCGGCAACAACAACCAAGCTGGCGCTGTCTTCGTTTCGTATGGCCTCTTCAATCAAGGTTTGATGACCGACGATACGGAGATCTTTACCCAAGACAGTGCCGGTCTGCCGCTCGGTGAGGTCGAGCCAGGCGATCGATTCGGCCGAGCCTTGGCTGTTGCTGACTTCGACGGCGACGGCGCCGATGACCTGGCCGTCGGTTCGCCGTTCGAAACTGTTGATTTTGGCGGTGGTCAGGTGTTCTTCGCTGGACTTGTCCACGTGCTCTATGGAAACACTTTTCCTGGACGATTGAGCACGGCTGGCAGCGTCGTGATTACCCGAGAAATGATCGATGGCGCACCGGCGCAATTCGATGAATTCGGTCGCGGGCTCGCGGCCGGTCATTTCGACAACGATAGCGCTGCCGATCTCGTGATTGGTGTTCCAAGGGCCGAAGTCGGTGCAGCCACGGACGCGGGGCTCGCCTTTGCGATCGCCGGCGGCCCCGGAAATACATTCGAGCTGGGGACAGCCTTCACGCTGAGCCAAGAAGGCGCTGTTCCAGGTGTAGAAGAGGGGAGCGATCAGTTTGGCGACGTTTTCGCGGTCGGTGACTTCGACGGCGACGGTGATCAGGATCTGGCTGTTGGCTTGCCACTCGAAAACCAGGCCGCGGGTCCGGTCGACTCGGGC
>CALFAM010000243.1 GCA_937948815.1 uncultured bacterium | reverse complement strand
GAATAGGCCTCGTGTCATCTTCGATTGGACTTTTCCTCGCCAACCTCACGATACGTGGCGTACCGCTACGCGACTCGATCGCACGGGCATCGGCGAGGAAGTCCGCGATCGGTTCTCTGTCACTCAAGGCACGCTCGGTATGCCGCCGGGCGTCGATTCCGACACCGTCGAGCATGTCGAAGTAGGTGCCGAGTGGAATGCGGTCAGGTTTGACGTTCTCGAGATAGGCGCGGGAAACACCGGCGGCTTCGAGGGCGCGCTTCTTGGCGCCCCAGCCGATTCCCTTCAGGTCGCGACGCAGCTGCTTGACGAGACGGTGGGCAATCTCTTTTCCTCGGCCCATGCGGTTCCCCTGGTCGATTGGCCGCGCTGACCGAGCGACAAATCGTCATGCAATCCCCGACAGAACGCTACCACGCTCCTGAGCAAGATGAGGACCGAAGCTGGCGGACGAGCGTATGATGAGCAAGCGGGCGGATGCTCGCGGCTGAATGCCTCTCCGAAGCGTTGCCTCTGCCGATAGTTTCCTCAAGGAGGATCATCCATGCGCTTGTTTCACCATGCCGACATCCGCAGCTTGTTCACGCTTTCTTGGGTCTTGGCGCTCGTGATTCCGTTTCCGGCTGCCGCCCAGTCGGGATCGGATTTACCGGAGAGCATTACCGTTCAGGAGCTTTCCACGAACGCCTACCGCCAGGGCATCACGCGAGAGACACAGGTGCTCCGGCGGGCGATGGAGCACCTGGAAGCCGGCGAGATCTCCAAGGCCGCTGAGGAGCTGTCTCGCGCCGTGGAACATCTTCGCAAAGAGGCGCGGGTCGCCGCGTCCGAAGAGCAGGCCAGGAACCTTCACCTGGCGGCGAACGACCTCTTCTGGCTGAGCACCGCGCTTCGTGTGCGCGAGATTCCCGAGAGCGAGGTCATGCTGTCCAACGTCGCGATCGCGGCCCGCACGCTGGCGCAACATCACCGTCTGGTGGCGCAAGATGCCTTTTCCGAGCGCAACTGGAAACGGGCCGGCGAGAACCTGCGTGCGGCCGCCCTCAATACGCAGACGGCGCTCGCCTTCTCTGGGCAAAGCGAAGCCAGCCGCGACGGCGCGGACGCAGACGCGCTCAGCGAAGCCATGGCCGTGGCGACTCGCCTCGCCACCGGCGGCCGCGGCCGCAAGCTTCGCGATCGTTTCGGCTCCGCGGCGAGTGGGCTATCCGTGGCCATCAGTCGCGTGCCCGAACCATCTGTGTGGCCGAATCGACGCTCGATCGGTCGCCTGGTCGAGATCGACCCGACCGCAGGATCGATGGTGGTCGAGACCGAGAACGGTAAGGGTGGTCCGCATTTCATTCTCGCCACCGATGCCGCCATCGTCGGCAAGCGTTCGGGCCTGCCGCTTTCTGCGCTCGTGGTGGGAGACGTCGTCGCGGTGTGGTTCCGGACCGATTCGCCCGCGGTGGCGGATCGCGTGATCACCACCCACTGAGACAGGCTGCGATCCGTTCGAGATGGCTCACGAGCGTCAGGTCGAGGGACTGCTCACCTCGAGCCTGAACATCTGATCGTCGAGCGCAGGATCGACTTCGACCGAAGTCTCTTGACGGCGCGAGTACAGCTGGCCTTGAGACGCGCTCTCGACGACGTGGGGAATCTCGATGCTGCCGGCCACCCGGAAGTCGCTGAAAGCCTGCCGCAGCTCCGTTTCCGACTCCGTCATGGCCACCAGGCGAGAGGTCAGCCCGACGACGCGCGCCTGGGCAGGGTCGATCTCGATCGTGATCCCGCCGGCCGGGGTCGAGACTTCGAAGCTACGGGAAGCATCCGACGCGTTCCGTGACACTTCCTCCAGGGCGGCGCCCCTGGCTAGCGACCGCAAGACCGTCACGTAACGGGTCTCGATGTAGGCGCGCAGCTCCGCGACCATACTCGGCTCGAGTGGGGTCACTTCCCCGACAATCTGCATGGAGCCCTGGTCATGATCCAGCACCCGAATCAGCGCGCCGCCGCCGTCGAAGACACGACGTTGAGCCAAACGGTCAGGGAAGCCGATCGTCGTCTCGTGGCTGCCAAACCGTTCCCGGTCGCCACCGTCGAAAAGCTCGAACGTGCCGCGGTACCGCACGCCAGCCAGCGCGGCCCACGCCTCACGGCCGCCGGCCTGCGTCAGAACACGCTCGATGAGTGCCTCGACCGACTCGTCAGCGGGTGCAGAGGAACCAGCCTGAGAGCAGCCGAGACTGGCAAACACGCACAGCCAGACCACGACAACCCCATGCCACAGGCGGCGACCTACTCGCGCATCTTTCAAAGCGTCTCCTTCCTCACCTCAGCCCGAGCCGACTACACGCAGCGGAACTCCACGGTGGGAGTTCCGCGCGGCGTCACCGGGCGCCAACACTATGGGAGGCGCTATTGTAGATCGCGTGGGAGGGCCAACGGAACATCGCTCCCGAAACCGGAGGCCTTGATCAGCCGATCAGGGCCCGCACCAGATCCCAGAGCAGCAAGAATCCAGGGCCGGGCTCAGGTGACAACGCGAAGGAAGAGCCGAAACGATCCGTCACGACAAGCATGTCGAGCTCGGTGGGCTGCACCGTGCCGCAGCGCAGGGCATCGCGATCACGGGCCCGGATGTCCGCATCGACCAGCTCACGCCACGAGTTGCCACCTCGGGCCTGGTGCTTGCGCCAGATCAGCCGATCGGTGGTGAGCAAGCACCATCTCTCCTGGTCGCGATAGCTGATGGCGAGCGGCCGCTCACCTGCCAGCAGCGCCGCCTGCTGGCGGACCTCGGCGGCAATGACGTCTGGCACGGCTTCGTACCGATTCGTGCAGAGGGTTCCGCCGTCGTGGCGGTGCAAGCAGGCTTCCACCCGGGGGTCAACTTCTGTGACGATAACGGTTGGCTCATTCACCATTTCAATCATAATTTTTGCACCAATCATAGTTTGAGGATCGACCGCGGCTTCGGCGCTGGTCACCGTTACACGGTCCATGGCTGATTCCGATTCGATGATTGTCGTTGTCATAGCGTCATTCCTTGCAATCGGTCGGATCTGACCCTCTCGCCCTAATAAGGCGACATCCGTCGTTTTTCTACCTCAGCCAATCTCTGCGCTTTGGCTGTGCTCCCCTATGGGATGAGGGTCTTCCCAACGTCAGTCTGTTACAGCGATGGACAGAATGATCCCATTCAGGGCCGAACACCGGGAAACTTGGGATCGCGCTGCCGGCGCAAGCGCTTGACGGGCTCTCCTTGCCCTGGGTACCCTCCGCACGCATCCGCCTAACTGTCTCGGAAGAAAGGAACGTCATGGAATCGACCTTGTCGCTCGGTAACTTCGTGACCTTGGGGCTTCTGATCTTGCTCCAGGCCGTGCTCGGCTTCGACAACCTGCTCTACATCTCGCTCGAGTCCAAGAAGGCTCCAGCGGAGCGCCAGGCCATGGTCCGTCGACTGGGAATCGGTCTCGCGATCGTCTTCCGGATCGTGCTGCTGGTTCTGCTCGTGCGCATGATCAGCTACTTCCAGGACCCTCTTTTCCACCTCGGCTGGACGGACGTGGCGGAGGGAACCGTCAACCTCCATAGCTTGATCGTTCTCTTCGGCGGCGCGTTCATCATCTACACCGCCACCAAGGAGATCTGGCACATGATGGGTGCTGCCGACCTGGAAGGACATGGTGGCGAGAAGCGCTCGGCCGGCAAGGTCATCTTCTGGATCGTGGCGATGAATCTGGTGTTCTCGTTCGACTCGATTCTGAGCGCCATTGCCCTGACCGACGTGCTGTGGGTCATGACCACCGCCATCATCGTCAGCGGTCTCCTGATGATCTGGCTGGCCGACCACGTCTCGGTCTTCCTGGAGCGCAATCGGATGTACGAGGTGCTCGGCCTCTTCATCCTCTTCGTGGTCGGCATCATGCTGCTCACCGAAGGTGGTCACCTGGCGCACCTGAAGCTCATGGGCAATCCAATCGTGCCGATGAGCAAGACCACGTTCTACTTCGTGATTGGCGTGCTCGTGCTCACCGACATCGTCCAGACCCGATACCAGCGAAAGCTCCTCCGCGAAAAGCAGCTGCTCGCGGAGATGGCGAAGCAGGCAAGGCGGTAGCGCGGACTTCGCGCAGACGCTGCTCGTTGGAAACCGCAGCAAGAGAAAAGGGGGGCCGCATCACTGCGTCCCCCCTTTTCTTTTCACGATGGGTGCTACTCAGCACCCATCACGGTCAGCTTCCCGCCACGAGATCTTTGCGGGTCATCCGGACCTTGTCGGCGGTGAAGGCCGGGATCTCGTAGACCCAGGAGCCGTGCAAGGTGTTGAAGGCGCTGATCTCGTCGGCACGCACGAGCACCTCGGAGGTCTCTTTGACCTCTTCCTCGGTGGCGTCCATGGAGACCTCGATGCGGCCTGCGGTATGGAAGCCCTCGATGCGGAGGTAGTGCTTTTCGTCGCGCTCGGCGACCTGCAGGCTGTATCCCGAGCCGTCGTCGATCACGATCTCCGTGGGCGTGCTGAAGCGGAGGTCGGCCACACCACTGGCATCGGCTAGCTCGAGGGCCGTGAAGCGGAGGCCGGCGAGCAGGGTGGCAAGCTGACTGAGCTTGGCGGAGTCGCCTTCGCCGTCGACCAGCTCGAGATCCCCACTCTCCTCGTTGCGCACTACTTCGTAGTCGCTGCCGCGTACCGTCTGTACCGCCGACTCTTCGACGTTCACCAGCTCCTTTTCGAGGTAGGACTCGCCGTCCGTAGACAGCGTGACACCGCTGCTGGTCAGGTAAATCGTGTCGTCGGCGCCTTCGTCGGTGCGGACCAGGTAGGAGCCGCCTCCCTCGAAGTTGTTGCCCACGCGGAAGCGGACCATGTCGTTGCCGGATGCACCTTGCAAGGCAACGTCGAGGCCGGCAGCGGAATCACCGAGCCCGAGCTCGTCGACCAGACTCTCGCCCGAGCCGATCTCCTTCTCGAGGCCCAGGCCGAGCACATCCCGAATCAAACGATTGACGGACTCGTTGGCGGCCGGGTAGCGCCCTTCTGTGACCACCACGAAACGATCGCCGTCTCGCCGGAGGTGGGTCTCTTCCCCCCCCTTGGTCAGCTTGACGCTGGTGATCTCGTCCGGGTTCAGGTTGGGCAGGAACTTCTGTCCACGCTCGAAGCGCTCTGCTTGCCGCGCATCTTCGTAGTAAGCGAAAGCCGATAGCGCGATCAGCAGCGCGACACCGATGGCCAGCATGCTGTTGAGCTTGGCGAGGCGACTGCCGCGGCTGTTGGCTGGGGTTTGTGACGCACTGGTCATTGGCGAGCCCTCCGTGCCTGGGCGTCTTGCGACCGACGCCGGAAGAAAAGAACGAGACCGAGCACCAACACGAGCGCCGGGGTCAGAACCAGTGTCGTGAAACGGACCTTGGCTTCTTCACCCTCGAGGGCGCGCCGACGCGCCAGGCGAATCTCTCGTAGCTCCTGATTGGAGGTGCGAATGCGCTCGTTGAGCTCCTCGACCTCGTCCTGTACTTGCTTCTGAAGCAGCGCGACATTGCTGGCGCCGCGGTTCTTCTCGTCGAGCTCGAGCTGGAACCGCTCGATATCGGCTTGCAGCTCGCTCTCGCGCTCCTGGGTTTCCCGCGCGGCTTCGGCTTCGATCGCGTCGAAGGTAGCGAAAGGACGGCGAATCGACTTCTTCGCGCGAACGGACATCAGGGATCGATCACCGAGCAGGAAATCGACCGCATTGTTCAGCAGCCTGTGGTTGTCGTTGACCGTCTGGACGCCGAAGATGCTGTTCTGGAACGCCAACCCATCGAAAATGAAGTCGACGTCAGCGATGACCAGCACTGCGGACTCGGCCCGATCGGCCTCGGCGACCGGTGACTTCTGCGTCATCTCGCCGTCTGCCGGCGGCGGAAGCTGCATGCCTGGAGGCAGTCCCGGTGGCGGTGGCGGTGGTGGCTCGGCCGGGATCGACGTGCCGTCCGGGAAGGCGGACGGCAGCCGCCCGGAAAGCAGGTAGGCGAGCGCCACCGGCTTGTCGCCCTCGACGAGCTGCGCACGCACCCTGCCTGCCGCCGATTCGAGCTCGGCAAACGTGAGGCCACCCGATCCGGGGAAGCCGGCCTTCACCTCGATCGTGTTGCCTCCAGGCGTCGTCGTCACCAGCGGCAGGATCTCGTAGCCATCCAGGTCGGCACCACCCTCCGCTTCGGCGGCCGGTGCCCGCAGGCTGCCCGCCGCGTAGAAGCGCAGATCGCTCACACCCTGGAAGATCGGATGCTCGACGGCCAATGTTTCATCACGCGTGCGCGCTTCGATCCCCAGGTCATGGACCACTGGCTCGGAGCCACCGCGACGACTGGTCGGCCGCATGGTCGCCAACGCCAGATCCGCAACCACGCGATCCGGCTCGCGCTCGAGTCCCCAGGCCGCCAGCAAGGGCGCGAGATCCGACGACGAGTCGTGCTGGAACTGCGCGAAGGGCTGCTGAGGATTCTGCGCGGGTGCATCACCGAGCGCATGGGGGTCGATCAGCACGAGTGCGTTGCCGCCGGTCTGGACCCACTCGTCGAGAGCCCAATAGGCGCGTTGCCCGAGTCCTTTGGGATGCACCACCATGACCAGATCGAACTCGTCGTGACTGATGTGATCCACCGAGGGATCGATCTTCGCGACCTCGTAGACCTCTTCGAGCAGCTTCATCATCAGCCACGATTCCTGCGGCTGCTTCCCCTGGGCGGCGAGAATCTGCGCCATGTAGGGATTCGAGTTGTCGGAGAGCACCTCGAGGCCGGCGAGCACGCCGACTCTCTTGCGCTGCGGCCAAATCATCCGGTGGATGCGCTTGGTCACCTCATACTCGATCTGCTCCTGCTCGGCGGGCCACAGGAACTCGATCACGTCCTTGCTGCCGGTCTGCGTCTGGAGCACCAGGCCAAAAAAGAACAGATCACCGTGCTGATTCACCGCCTTGCCATCGAGGCCAAAGTCGAGGGCATCTTGCGCCTCGTCACTGTCCGGCAAGGGATCGATGAACTGGACGCTGATCTTTCCGTCCGATGCGTCCGCGTACTCTTTCAGCAGCGCCTGGAGGTAGCGCTCGTAGGTCACGAAATCTTTGATGAAGCGTGGCAGTGTGTTGCCGACGGTCTCGGCAAAGTACAGGCGCGCTTCGATCGGCTTGGTGCCTTCCTGGTGCATGCGGTCGAGAATCTCCCGCGTGCCGTCGGATAGGGAGAAGAGACGGTCGCCCGTTGCGTCGATGCGGACATCTTCGCCCACTCGGGTGAACAGATGCACACCGAAGACCACAGCGAGCGCGATCAAGAAGATCGTGGTGACACGACTTTTCAGAATGCGGTTCATGACGATATCCCTCAGGAGGCCTTGGTGCGCTCGAGCACCAGCATGCCGCAGTACAGCCAGCCGGCGGTGAAGATCACGAAGAATGCCAACGAGCCAGCTTCGATCAGTCCGCGGGTCAGGGTCGCGAAATGGTCAGCGATCGAAAGGCTGCTGACGACCTGGGCTGGATAACCGCCCAAGACGCTACCGATCTGATCGATGGTCTGTGGCAAGCCGACGATCAGGAAGACGATGATCGCGGAGACCGCCAGCACGAAAGCGACCACCTGATTCTTGGTCATCGCCGAGAAAAGCATACCGATCGCCAGGTAGCAGCCCGCGAGAAGCAGGCTGGCCAGATAGCCGGCCAAGATCACACCCCAATCCGGATCACCCAACCGGGCGACTTGAAAGACCAGCGGCGCGGTGAGCAGAAGCGAGAACCCCAAGAAACTCCAGCCAGCGAGGAACTTCCCGAGGTACGTGCCCTCGAGGGTCACCGGCAGGGTAAAAAGGAGCTCGACCGTGCCGCTCTTTCGCTCCTCGGACCAGAGACGCATGGCCACCGCCGGCACCAAGACCACGAACAGCCATGGGATGTACTGGAAAAACGGCGCCAGGCTCGCTTCGCGCAGCTCGAGAAACCGTCCATGATCGCGCGACAACGTCAGCCAGCCACTGCCAACCAGGAAGATGACCACGAAGATGTAGCCCAGGGGCGAGGAAAAGTAGCCCTTGAACTCACGTTGAAAGACGGCCTTGAGGCCGGTGAATCGACCGACGGCCTTGCGGGTCACGATGGTGTTGGACGGGCTCATGCTGCAACTCCTCGCGTCATCTCGCGGAAGACCTCGTCGAGGCGCCCCTCGCAGAGCTGAATACCCGCGACCTCGCTCCCGTGGAGCATCTCGATCACTTCGGCCAAGTGATTGCCACCATCGGCCGGTACGATCTCGAGATCGGTCGGCGTCGAGGCAACGACGCGGTCACACCAGGACGCGCCCTCGAGCCGCTCGATCAGCCCATCGCTCTCGCCTGCCAACGTCACCCGAACGACGTTGTGGCTCGAGGCCCGCGCAATCAACTCGTGTGGCGTGGCATCGACCAAGATGCGGCCACCGGAGATGATCATCGCGCGGTTGCAGATGCGCTCGACCTCGTCGAGGATGTGGGTCGAAAGAATGATGCACTTCGAAGCGGAGAGACTCGCGATGAGCTCCTGAACGAGCTGCTTCTGGTTCGGATCCAGGCCATCCGTCGGCTCATCGAGGATCAGGACCTCCGGATCGTGGATCAGGGCTTGGGCCAGCCCGACGCGACGCTTGAAGCCCTTGGACAGCGTTTCGACCGGCTGGTGAAGCACGCCACTGAGCGCCGTCATCTCCACGACGCGATCGAGGGCTGCCGCGGGATTCTCGATGCCGCGGGCGCGCGCGACGAAGTCGAGAAAGCTCCGGGCGGTCATCTCACCGTAGGCCGGCGCGTTCTCGGGCAAGTAGCCCATCATCTGCCGCGCGGCGAGCGCTTCTGTCGCGAGATCATGGCCGCCGATCGTGACGCGGCCGGCATCTGGGTCGAGGAAGCCGGTCACCAGGCGCATCGCCGTCGTCTTTCCAGCGCCGTTGGGCCCGAGAAAGCCCAGCACGTCGCCACGACGCAGCGTGAAGCTAATGCCGTCGACGGCGCGAATCGGTCCATAGTGCTTTTGAAGTCCCTCGACTTCTACTAGCGGCTCACCACTCGATTCTGCTCGTGTGGTCTCGGTCATCGAACATCCTCCGCATTGAGACATACCTTCACAGCGTTGCTCTCGCTGTGCGCTGTTGAGCACGACCGCCCGTGCTGGCTGTACCGCGCTTGCCGAATGGGCTTTCTTCGACCCGAACGACGGTGGGCCGCAAAATCGACCGCCGCGGGCGCCAGATTGACGCGAAGAAAGACCCGAACCAGACCATTCTGGTCGGTCTCTTCGACAATTTCTCTGGAACGAAAGCAGGTTCTATGCCAGCCCCGTAGGTCACGAGGTCATGCATTGCGATAGAATCCGGCCACGACCCGACAGGGATTGCCGGTCGCGCCATGCTTGCCGACCGTAGACCCGCAAGAGGTGTGAGGACGGACTGTGTCGGAAACCCCTGCTTCCCCAACGCTCGCTCCCGAAGAGCCTACCCCGGTTGTCGGCCTGACGTTCGATTCCTTTGCGGATTGCTTCGAGGGCGCGCCCACGTGGCTCTCCAAGAGCCAGGTCTTCATCTCGACCGACACGGCGTTGCCCATTGGCTCGCCTGTCTCGGTAGAGGTCTCGGTCATCGACGGCACGCCGCTGATTCGGGCGTTCGGACGGGTCAGTTGGGTACGCAAGCAGCGAATCCGTGAAGACCAGCCGGCCGGAATCAGTGTCGGCATCATCCATCTCGACACAGCCAGTGCTGCCCTCATCGACGCGGTCGAGCGCTGTCGGCAGAACGCAGCCGCAGCGCCGCGTTTGGATGCTGCCCCGTCGGGCACCCACGAAGTCGACACCCTCGACGCTGACGATGGCGGGGACGGCGGGAACGGCCACGACGCCACTGCCCTCGCGGACCTTGATCAGACCCTCGACGCCGAAGCCCTGCCAGACCTTGACGTCGATCCTGATGCTGGGATCGACGGGGACAGCACGTTCGACGAGGGAGCCTTTGTCGACGAGGCCATTGCCGACGGCGAGATCGACGTCGACGCCGACGTGGCGAGCGCGGTGGAGCGCATGGAAGCGGTTCCCCAGACGACCGGAACCGACACCGCCGCCGCTCCCTCCGATGCCGCGGCCGGAAGCATGGTCGTAACGGCGAGCGCCATGTTTGCGGACGGACTTCACTTCGGTGAGGATGGCGCCCCCGGAACCCACCCCGAGATTCCCACGGGACACGAGCTCGACGAGCTCACCGAGATCAGCTTCTCGGATGTCGAGAACGCGGTCTCGCGCGAGATCGATGCCTCAGTGCTTCGCCGCCGGATCCAGGATCGCGCAGCCGACGGCGCTGGCGAGCTCCCCACACAGGAGATCGAAACCGAGGCAGCGGGGTCAGCGGATCAGCCAATCAGCGAGGTCGCCGAACCCGAGGTCGCCGAACCCGAGGTCGAGGTCGACCCGTCCCCCAGCCTGGCAGCAGAGGTCGTCCTCGACGACGACGCCTTGCACCGCGAGGCAATGATCGGGGCGGGCGACGATCACTACGGTGAAGACCTTTACCATGCCCAGTTCGAGGAATCCTTCGATCCAGACGATGACGGTCTGGACGATGACTTCGACGAAGAGTCGGAGATTCTCGCCCCGCTCGAGCTGGCGTTGGTGGAAGTCGACCGAACACCGTCAGCTGCCCTCGATGCCGAAGCTTCTCCTGCTGCCGACGCGCCGGACGACGGGCACCTGGCAACTCCCGAGCACGATACCCAAGCCGTCGACACGCTCCCTTCGGAGGCGATATCCGAAGACGCATCATCGAGCTCGGGAAGCATTTCGACCGCTGCCATCTCGACCGAAGATCTCCATCGGGCGGCGGAGGCGCGTGACGTCATCGCTGCCTCCCTCGAGACAGCCGAAGTCGCCGAGGCCGGTGACGAAGCCGAAGATGGTGAACAGGCCACCGGAGCGAAATCGAAAAGCCTCTCGACCGCGATCATCAGCACCGCAGCGTTGGCGGCTGCAGCCGCGAGCCAAGAATGGGCGACCGAGGAGGAGGCGCCCAGCGCTGAGGTCCAGGCCGCCGAGGAACCAGCCATCGAGGCAGCGGCCACCGAGGCAGCGGCCACGGATGAACGGGTCACGGACGATCTGGCCATCGAGGCAGCGGACCGCGCGCACCTCGAGAGCGAGCGCGCAGAGACCGAGGATGCCGATCTCGAAGAGGCTGCTTCAGAGGCAGCCGATCTCGAACCGCTCGTCGCCAGCGACTCGGTCCCGGTGTACGAAGCGGATGCCGGCATCCCGATCGAGTCAGTCCCCGACATCGAGGCAGAGGCCCAGAACGAAGCTGAGGCCCAGAGCGAAGCCGCGACGCACGATACGGCCCCCGTTCACGCCATCGATTCGGATGCCGACGACGCAGAGAGCGACGCTGACATCTCGACCGCAGCGATCGCGCTCACAGCGGACACCGAGCACGACGAGGTAGACGCGGCGACCGAGGCCGAGACCGTGCTCGAAGAGCCCGCTCATTTCGACGCGTCACGGGCTGACGCGTCGCCGTCGGAAGACGTCAACGACGAGACGCTCGACGAGGCTGGTGAACGCGAGGCGCACTTCCGAGAAGCCAGACCGATTTCGGACTCGGTCGAGATCAGCGCGCGGGAAATGGCTGCCCGGCTGCTCGAAGCGTCTCGGGACGAGACCAACGACACGCAACCCACGATGATCCCGGACGAGCCGACGGGCGAAGGCGACTACGCCTCGGAAGGTGCGATGGCCGAAGGCACGGCCGCCGAAGACATCGCCACGCAAGAGGTCAGCTTCGAGGCAGTCCACGAGGCCGACGAGCTTGCCGCAGCTTCCCTCGATGCGATTGATTCTGCGCAAGCGGACGCCACAGAAGTGGCCAGCAGCGAGACCGCGCCCGCCGAGCCCGACCGTGTTCCGCAGCCAGGCTACGACCCGTGGGACCTCGACGTGTCGTCGTTCATCGACGATGCTTTGCAAGAACGAGCGCCGGCTGATCGGGCCGGCAGCACCGAGGTCATGCCGCCGCCCGACATGCTCGACGACGCCCCAGCCGAATCCCCGGCTGCGAGCATGGAACGTCAGCCGGCGACCGGCGCTCCAGAGCCCGAGGCCCCCTCGGAAGACGAAGCGGTCGTGTTGGCAGCCGAGGTCGACGAGGAGCCTCGCCCTTACTCGAGCGACGACTCGACCATTACGGTGCTGCCCAGCGCGACCCGGGAAGAAGACGACACCCTGAGCTTCGGCCCGCCCCGCACACCCGTGGCGCCTCCGGACCCCTTCGCAGGCAAGCCCGAGCCCGAGCGGCCGATCGCGGTCCCACCACCGGCCTCCGAGCACCCCGAGGCTTTCGGCGAGCTACCGGAAGGCGTCGCAGAGGACAAGACCCTCAGCTTCCAAAAGCTCGAGCAGATTGCGGCACCTCCTGCAGATGAAGTGTTTGTGGAGGGCGATCTTCCGGCAGGCGACTCAGCGCCTCTATCGACTGACGAGATGTCCACCGAGGTCATCGCGCCGGCGGCCCTCAGAGCACTCAAGCCGAATGATGCCGCCAGAACCGGCGAGACCCCAGGCGCTCCGGTGGATGCTCCATTCATCGCCGCCATGGACGATGAACCCGACTTCGGCACGATGGCCGCGCGCATCGAGATCCCGCCGCAGGGGCCAGCCGAAGCAACCATGACCGCCGAGACGGCAGACACCGCGCAGATCACCCTGCCTGCGGAGGAGCTGCGCGCCGCGGTTGCCGCTGCGGCCGAAGCGCACGAGCCGACGCCGAGCGCCTTCGAGGAAACGGTCAAGCTACCGACCGTGACCGTTCCTCCCACCGTGCTCGCACCCGAAGAGCCACCAACACCCTCGGCGCCGTCCGGGTACTACGCCACGGCAGGCGCAAAGCGCCGGCGTCGGCGGGCCTCGGGGCTCGGCCTTCTCGCAGCGGTCTTCTGTCTCGCCGTGCTCGCTCTGGCCCTCTTCCGAACGGGTGCAGCTGGCAAGCTCTCGACCTGGGCTCGCGACACGTTCCAATCCAGCCCTGGCGACCAGGTTGCCGATGTCGACACATCACCTCGGGCGCCTCGGCCTGGAAACCCATCGACGACACCGCGCCCCGAGAGCACCACTGCCCGTCCGCCGGCAGCCGGCTCGGACGCAGCGGTGCCAGAGACATCCACGGGTACCGAGCGGGTCGATGGCGGGTCTGTGGATAGCGCCACGGAGGGCACCCGTACCGCGGCCGACAGCAGCTCACTAGCGTCCCCCAGCCCGGGTACCGAGACGCCAGCGCAAGCTCCGACATCGGCCGGCTCGGAAGCCGATGTGCCCTCGGCAACAACGGCAGACCGCCCTTCCGATCCAGCGATCGCCGCCCGAGGAACGAGCCCGGCAGAGGCTAGCCCGCCACCCGCGGCCCAGGACCCGCAGACTGCGCGCCAGGCGTTGCGGGCAGCGGTCGAAGGGTGGGCGGCGGCCTGGTCGAGTCAAGATCCTGACGCCTATTTGGCTTTCTACGATGCCTCCTACGAGACGCCGGACGGGCTTTCGCGTACGGCATGGGAAGACCAGCGTCGAGTGCGGTTGCGTGCACCACGTTCCCTCGAAGTTCGGACGTCGGAGCACGAAGTCGAATCGCTCGAAGGCGACCAGGCAACGCTCAAATTCTTCCAGTCTTATCGCGCCAACACCGCAGGGGGCATGCGCAACCTCGGTACCTGGAAACGTTTCGATATGGTACGACGCGCCGGTGAATGGCGCATCGTCCGAGAGCGACTGGTACGTTGACATGACCATCCCCAGCGCGCCGGACGGAGCCGGTTCCGAATCGACTGACAGCGAACCGGCCCGAGGCGCGCAGGCCTCCCCCCCGACCCTCGCCGATTTCTTGCCACCGGCCAAGACGAGCGACGCCGACGACATCCTGGACCGCTTCCTGCGCTGGACCGTGGCGGCTGGCTTCAGCCTCTATCCGGCACAGGAAGAAGCCGTGCTCGAGGTCATGGCCGGCCGTCACGTGATCCTCAATACGCCCACGGGCTCGGGCAAGTCGATGGTCGCCCTCGCCATGCACTTCAAAGCGCTGTGCGAGGGGCGTCGTTGCTTCTACACCAGCCCGATCAAGGCGCTGGCGAGCGAAAAATTCTTCTCACTCTGCGACACCCTGGGTGCCGAGCGCATCGGCATGCAGACCGGGGACGGCTCGATCAACCCGCAGGCGCCGATCATTTGCTGCACGGCCGAAGTGCTGGCCAATGGCGCCCTCCGCCAAGGCGATGGACTGGGTGCGAACTACGTGGTGATGGACGAGTTTCATTACTACGCGGATCCCGAACGCGGCAATGCCTGGCAGATCCCCCTGATCACGCTCCCCAACACAGTCTTCTTGCTGATGTCGGCCACCCTCGGCAATACGGCGCCGATCGCCGAGCGGGTCGAAGCCTTTACCCAACGCAAAGTCTCCCTCGTTTACAGTGACGACCGTCCAGTCCCGCTCGATTTCACCTATCGCGAAACGCCGCTGGTCGAGACGGTGCAGGATCTGCTCGATGCGGGCAAGGCTCCCATCTACATCGTCAACTTCACGCAGCGCGAGGCGTCCGAGCTGGCGCAGAGCTTGACCAGCCTCAAGCTGCACACCAAAGAAGACCGCAAGCGCATCGTCGAGCACATTCGCGGCTTTCGCTTCGACACGCCTTTCGGCCGCGAGTGCAGGCGGCTGCTCGGCTTCGGTGTCGGCGTTCACCACGCAGGCCTCTTGCCCAAGTACCGCCTTCTCGTCGAACAGCTTGCCCAACAGGGCATGCTCAAGGTGATTACCGGCACCGACACCCTCGGCGTCGGCGTAAACATTCCGATCCGCACGGTGCTGTTCACCAAGCTGAGCAAGTACGACGGCGAAAAGATCAGCTTGCTCAAAGTGCGCGACTTCCGCCAGATCGCCGGGCGCGCCGGACGCAAGGGCTTCGATGAGCAAGGCAGTGTCGTGTGCCAAGCACCCGAGCACGTCATCGAGACGATGCGGCAGGCGCGCAAGCCCGGGAAGAAGCGGCAGCCCAAACGGCCGCCGCCGGGCTTCGTGAGCTGGGACCGAAGCACCTTCGAGCG
Source organism: uncultured bacterium (assembly GCA_937948815.1). Classification (GTDB taxonomy): domain Bacteria; phylum Acidobacteriota; class Thermoanaerobaculia; order Multivoradales; family J023; genus J023. The sequence continues at coordinate 5,836 of CALFAM010000243.1, read as the reverse complement.
CGTGATCAAGCGCCCGCCGGAAACGCTGAAGTCGCGCTTTCGTGTCAACCATGGGATCGTGCTCAATCTGCTGCAGTACGACGCCGAGTTGAACGACCCGGATCGCGACAACTTCACCTCCCTGCGCACCGTCATTCGCCAGTGCCACGAGACCAAGGGAGCGCAAGATCGGCTGATTCGTGACGCTGCCCAACTCGTGCGATCGCTCTACCGTGCCGGTGTCCTCAAGACCCAGAAGGACCAGACCAGCAACTACCGCTGGGTGGTGGTCGACGACGATCTCCAATGGGACTTCTCGCTGCACCAGACGCTGTCGCTCTACCTCTTCGAGGCGATCGACGCGGTCGACCCCGAGGACCCCGAGTACGCGTTCAAGATCCTGACCCTGGTGGAAGCGATCCTCGAAGACCCACGGGTGGTGTTGTTCCGCCAGATCGACAAGCGCAAAGACGAGCTCATCACGCGGCTCAAGGCCGAAGGCGTTCCCTACGAAGAGCGCATGGAGCAGCTCGACGGGGTGACCTACGACCGCCCCGATCTCGACCTCATCGAGGCGACGTTCGCCCACTTTCGCCAGACCCATCCGTGGGTCCGGCGGGAGGCGCTGCGGCCGAAGTCGATCGGCCGGGAGATGGTCGACGAGTACATGAGCTTCGTCGACTACGTCCGCCACTACGGCCTGCAGCGGTCCGAGGGCGTGCTGCTTCGCTACCTCAGCCAGCTCTACAAGACCCTCGACCAGAATGTTCCCGAGCAAGCGAAGGACGAGCGCGTGTACGACGTGCTGGGCTTTTTGCGCGCCATGCTCGAACGGGTCGACACCAGCCTGATCGAAGAATGGGAGCGCTTGCTCGCACCCGAGCTTCACCGCGACGAGGACGCTCAGGAAGCGGCCCGCCGAGCCCTACGCACCCTCGAGCTTTTCGACGACCCGCGCGCATTCGCCGCCCGTGTCCGTGCGGAGCTCCATCAGCTCGTCCACGCGCTGGCGCGCCAGGACTACGAAGAGGCCGCGCTCTGCGTTCGCCAACATTCCGAGGGCAGCAGTGCCGAAGACAGCGGCGCCACCTGGGGCGCCGAACGCTTCGAAGAGGCCCTGGCCCCCTTCCAGGCCGAATATGGACGGGTCGTGTTCGATCATGGCGCCCGCCGGGCCGATCGCACCCGCATCGACCAGGAAAGCGAGCGGTTCTGGCGGGTCAGCCAGGTCCTGGTCGACCCGCAAGGTGACAACCTCTGGGCCATCGAAGCCCGGGTCGATCTCCGTGGCCAGGCCAGCCTCGAAGGAAGCCTGATCGAAGTCGACCGCATCGGGTCCTAGCCCGCCGTCTCGAAGAGGAGCCCATCAAGATGCCTGCAGGTTACTCCGGCACGCCGCTGGCCAAGAAGCTCGGCATCAAGCCCGGTACCCGGGTGGTCGCTCTCGGCGCCCCAGACGACTACGCCGCGCTGCTCGCCCCTCTTCCCGATGGCGCGGTGATTCGCAAGCGCCTCGGCAAGGAAGAGGCCTTCGTACACCTCTTTGCTCCAGACACGGCCTGGCTCGACAAGCGGCTAGCACGCGCTCATGCGTCGCTGGCCAGCACGGGCATGCTGTGGATCTCGTGGCCCAAGAAGGCAAGCGGTATCGCGACCGATCTCGATGGCAACCAGGTGCGGACGCGCGGCCTGGCCACGGGGCTCGTCGACATCAAGGTCTGCGCGGTAGACGAGACCTGGTCAGGTCTCAAATTCGTGGTCCGGCGGGCCGACCGCTGACCCTCGCGATGCCGAGCCAACAACCCGACTACAGGACGGTCCTTCGCACCCCCTGAGGGACCTGACACGCACAGGCCCGACACCCTGGTCGCACGCCATGGATTTGTTGCCGGCGTTAGTCCAATGGTGCGTTCGCTGGTACAGTCAACGTGCGTTTGTGGCCCGCCTGGACATTCCGAGGAGATCTCCCCATCGTGCATAGCCCCGCTTCACCTTCGAATGCCTTGGCCTGGCAGAAATTGCTCGCGCCCTATGCCCGGAGCGACCATCGTAAAGCCTGGTTTCAGCTCCTCACGACAAGCGCGCTCTTGATCGCCAACTGGCTGCTCATGCTCTGGAGCCTGGCAGGTCCCTACTGGCTGACGCTGTTGCTGGCCCTGCCTGCGACGGGCTTGCAGATTCGCCTCTTCATCTTTCAGCACGATTGTGGCCACGGATCGTTCTTTCGCAGCAGACGCCTCAACGACCTGACCGGCGCGGACATCGGCGTGCTCCTGCTGACGCCCTACAAGTACTGGCGTCGCACCCACGCGATTCACCACGCGACCTCCGGGGATTTGGATCGGCGGTCGTTCGGTGACGTCGACACCATGACCGTGGCGGAGTATCAAGCGCTGTCCGCACTCGGGAAGTTCGGCTATCGGCTATACCGCAATCCGCTGATCCTGCTCTCGATCGGACCGGTCTATCAGTTCGTGATCAAGCACCGACTGCCCATCGACATCCCGCTTTCCTGGAAGCGGGAGTGGCGAAGTGTGATGGGCACGAACCTGGCCATCGCCGTCGTGCTTACGGCCGCTTGGTTCACCATCGGTATCAAGAGCTTTCTGCTCGTCCAGGCGCCGATCACCTTCCTGTCGGCGGCGCTCGGCATGTGGCTCTTCTACGTACAGCACCAGTTCGAAGACACCTACTGGCGAGAGAATCCCGACTGGGACTTCCACGAGGCAGGGCTCCAAGGCAGCTCGTTCTACGATCTGCCCAGGGTCCTTCACTGGTTCACCGGCAACATCGGCTACCACCACATTCATCACATGGCGAGCCGGATTCCGAACTACCACCTGCCCCAGTGCTTCCGGGACGTGCCCGAAGTGCAGCGTGTGACGCGGCTGAAGATTCTCGAGAGCCTTCCCTGCGCGTGGCTCGCGCTGTGGGATACCGAGAAGCGCAAGCTGGTCAGCTTTCGCGAAGCACGGCGCACCGCCACGACCTGATCCTTCATCCCGAGTTCGCGTCTTCCTGGGGAGCCGCAGTCATCCACGGTAGTCGGCGTATGCGCATTCGAAGCCGCTCGGGGCGGGTGCGCACCTGCGCTTCGACCGCCACCGCCGTCGCCTCGTCGGCCTGCCACTCGGTGTTGGCGATGCGCCCGGCATAAGGGCCCCGGATCACCAGCAGCTTGACGACGACGGGCATGAGCTCCAGCAGCACGAGGAAGGCGAGCAGCAGCCGGTTCGCACGCCGCAGAATCACCGAGTCGGCGGTCACGGCATCCAGTGCCCGCGCCCGTGCCATGTAGCCACGCGCCTGGTTGGCTTCGCGCCGCACCAGCGCGCTGTCGAGCGTCTGTCGTGCCCTGGCTGCTTCCTCCTCAAAGCGTATCCGGCTGAGCGCCCACTGTTCCTCGGCCTGTGCGAGGTCGCGGTTCAAGGATGCGATTGCCGCGACCAGGTCGCGCCATACCCGGCCTTCCCCCGGCCGTCCCGAAAGGCCGCTGCCGGCATTCTCGCGCACCCGCTCCAACTCGAGTCGGCGCCGCTCCGTGCGCAGCGCCTCGAGCTTCTGCTCCTCGGCACGGGCCTGGTCCGCGAGCGTCTGGAGCTTGGCCTCGGTCTGGCGCGATAAGGTCTCGGTCTGATGCTGCAGCTCCGCCTCGAGGCGCTCTTCGATCTCGGCCGAGAAGAGCTGCAGGACCAGGGCATGGGCCACGATGGTGCCGACGGTGGCGGCAATCGCCAGCCGACAGCCAACAAGCAAGGATGCCCGCGCCCAGGCTTTCCAGGGTGAGGCATGGGCCCGTGAAGACCGCGTACCGTCACCATCGGCATCGACCGCGAGGTCACGACGCAAGGTGACGATCAACGCGCGGTCGATCACGAACACCAAAGACGCCCATAGCGCGGCGCCGAGCCCGCGAAGCCACCAGTTGTCGGTCAACAAGCCAAGGGCCAAGCACCCACCGATCGCGGCCAGCCCGGCGGGAATCCACACGGTCAAGCCGAGCGACACGTAGCGGGTTCGCTCAGTCGCCAGTCCCTCGAAGGCTCGAGGCTCGACGGCCCCGGCACACCACAGGAGCAGGCCGTTCACCGATGAGCTGGGCCCGCCTGGACGGATCTGGGCATCGTCGTCCGGAGCCGGCGGAGGATCTCTTTGCTGGGGGTTGCCTGCCATCTAGCGCGATAGACGGACCGCGAACTTGATCGGTTCCATCCGTGCGTCGTTCTTTTCGAGCTGGAACGACAAACGGCCGCGGCAGGAGCCACGACCGTTCATCAGCAAGCCCTCGCGCACGAGGGCGGCGTTCCGTCAGCGTCGGCTTCGCGTCAGTGCGGGAACTTCGACTTCGAGCTCCTGCCCCGCGTCGACCTCGAATCGGACGCTCTGCGCTTCATAGGCCGGATGGACGACCTCGATGACGTGGCGCCCGGCATCGACCAGAATCGCACCCTGGGCCCCGCTCACCTGCTGTCCCGTGCCGACGAACCGCCCATCGACGTAGACCGAAGCATCGACTGGCTCCACCGTCACCCGAACGCGCCCCGGCACCTCACGAGCGTCGATCGGTCCGGGCTCGCCCTCGGCACCGACGACGGCGTCGGCAAGGATCTGGTCGCTGCCTTCTTCACCCTCTTCCGGCACCCCGAACGACTCGGGCGGTACCGAGCGGTGACTGAGGGTCTCGGGATCGACCGCCTCGCCCGGCTTCATCTGGAATCCGATGTCGATCTGCAGGCCGGTACGCACGTCGTAGATGCGGCGCTCGGTCTCGAAGCCCGCTTTGTAGAAGATCAGCTCGTACTCACCTTCCTCGAGCCACAGGAACTGCGGGTAGCCATCGTAGTTGCCCGTCGTGCCGACATAGTGGCCATTGAGGAAGACCTCCGTGTCCTTTGGGCGAACATTGATGTCGAGGGCCCCGACCGAGCGACCTTCCGCCTGACCACCGTCGATCACGACCTCAACGGGCGGACCGTAGTAGCCATAGTAGGGATCGTAGGGATAGTAGCCGCGGAATCCGAAGTACAGCCCCAGTCGCGAGTAGCCGTAGTGGCCGAAGGGCGTGCTGTAGTAGTACGGATCACCGTAGTAGCCATTGCAGTAGCGATAGCGGTAGTAATGATTCGTGTAGTAAGGGTACCGGTCTAGGTAGCGATAGTCGTACCCGCCAAAGAGGTTCACGTAGACATCGTGCCGTCCGTAGCCACCGTGATGACCGCGATGACGACGATCGTCGTGATGCGGCGGGTTCTGGGTGCGCAAGCCCTCGTCGATCGGCGACCGGAGGTCCTGATCCGAGGTGTCGGGCGCACGCGGTGTGGCGATCCGGGGCGAGAGATCGGACGAGTCCGTCGGCGGTCCGTCGCGGCGGATGTCCGGCCGGTAGTTGGGCAGCGCTTCGCCGCGGGTCGGCACGCGTACTCCGGGTGCGCGTTCGGCCGGGACGCGGCCGCCCGGTATGGGGTTGCCCGGCGCGCGGCCGATCGGAACGCGTTCGACCGGTACCCGTTCCACCGGTGGCCGGCTCGGCACCGCACTCGTTCCGGGGTTGCCTGACGGCGGCGGCGTGGTGCGCGGCGGCGTTGGCCTTGGAGCGTTGCGCCGCGGTGCCACGGTGCCGGGGTCACTCTCCCGTCGCGGGCCTTGCTCACCGACACGACCACGCTCACGAATGGGCCCACGCTCGGTGCGCGGCGGTGTTGCCGGACGCCGCGAGGCAGCCGAAGGCGTGCCAGCGGTGGTCCGGCGACCAGCCCGGCCGACGCCTGTCACCGTCGACCCTGTCGGGGGACGACGAGGCGCAGGAGCCGTCGCGCGAGGTGATGCGGGTCGACGAGGTACCGGAGCCGTGTTGGTA
>CALFAM010000242.1 GCA_937948815.1 uncultured bacterium | reverse complement strand
TGTCGTAGAGGGTCCCGCCGGAACCGAGCAGCCTCGCTTTTTCAACTGGTACGAGACCATGCGGGAGGCATCGCAGGTGCCCCAATCACGACTCCCTTCGCGGCTCCCGACCGCGTCGTCGCCAGCGCTGGTTTCACTCGGCTCGTGAGTGCTCCGACCTGCGGCGATACGAGGTAGGGCTGGGCACGACGCTTCAGCGCGCCTTGTCTCGAATCGAGTCGATGCCGCTGACGTGTACGAGATCACTCTCGACGCGATCGATCGTGGCGAATAGAACGTGGTTGGCGCGGGGCGAGGCAGTAAGGCTGTGGGGAACTGGAATCGTCGGCAGGGGCACCTGACGCATGCGTTGGCGGGATGCGGGGTCGAAGAGGCAGACGAAGCTTTGCCCTTGGGCATCCTGGGTGACCACCCAGATACCTTCGTCGCGAACCAGCCAGTTCCCGCCGCTCCATCTGCGAGGTGTGTTCTCGAGCACGCGCTCAGCCTGATTCCGTGGGCCCGTGAGAGGCAGCCGCCAAAGTCCATCTTCTTCGAAGCGGGTGAAGTAGAGCCAGCGGCCGTCGGGCGAGGGGCGGGCGTGGAAGCCGCCCTCGTGGGTGATCTGCTGTGCCGGTCCACCAGTGACGGCCATGGACCAGACTTGCCAACTGCCAGACCGGTCGGAGGCGAAGTAGACCTGTTCGCCGTCGAGCGATGCATGCGGCGCGCGGTCCTCACCCGGGTGCTTGGTGAGCGGGGTGGGCGCTCCTCCGTCTCGGGCGACGGCGAAAAGGTCGAATGTGCCCCCGGGATTGGCCGCGAAGACCAGCGTCGCATCGCCCTCGACCCAAGTCGGCCGTCCGACTCGAGCATTTCCGAAGTCGCTCAAGCGGCGCGGGCTTTCACCGGCGAAGCCAAATGTCCACAGCTCATAGCTTCCCGACCGTGTCGAGGTGAGGGCGAGGCGGGTGCCGGACGGCGACAGGGCGAGGCCTTCGTCGAAAAAGGTCGACGAGAGGGCCGGTAGGCTCTGAGTCGCTCCGGTGACGAGATCGACCTCGCGCACGGAGAGGTCGAAGCGCGCGCGTCCGTAGACCAGTTGGTTGCCGGTGCGCGCCACGTCGAGCCACCTGGCGCCTTCGCCCGCGGCGTCGAAGAGCTGGCCGGTACCGGTCGCGACGTCGTAGCGCACCAGCCGATGGTGACCAGCTTGGAATTGGGCCACGATCAACGCATGACCGTCCGCCGACCAGTCGAAATCGGCAATCTTGTGGGGACCGGCGACGATCGTCGTTTCGCCCGTCCCGCCTGTGCTGATGCGGTGTATGGCGGAGGCATCGATCGCAATGGAACGGACGAATGCAATCGATCGACCGTCGGGCGCATGGCGGGGGAGGCCATCGCCGATCGCGGTGCCGGCCGGTGTGGTCAGGGCATGCAGGCTTCCGTCACGCAGGTCGAGTGAATGGAGCGCCATCGGTCGACCGCTTGCTGTGCTGTGGCCGAAGACCAGTGTGTGGCCGTCTGGCGACCAGCTCAGGCCGGACGTCGCACCGCGACCGAGCTCGCGAATCAGGCGTTCAGCGCCGCCGAGAGCCGAAATCTCGTAGAGCGCCCAGCCATGGCCGGCACGCCAGCGGCGGTAGGCGATGCGGGTGTTGTCGGGCGACCAGGCCGGGCTCTCGATGGGGTGGCCAAAGTCCGCGGCGGTCTCATTGAGCGTGATCGAGGAAGTCGTACCCAAGAGCTGAACTTCGAGCGTCAGCGGCGCGTCGATCTCCGTGCTCGGGGCGCGGAGAAAGGCGACGCGGCTGCCGTCGGGCGAGATGGCCGGGGCGAGCTCGGGGCCCGGCAGGCTGGTCAACGGCGTCACAGTGAGGGAGCGGGCAGCGTGCGAAGGACCGGCGGATCGCAGACCGCTGCGAAGGATTCCTGCACTCAGCAAGGCAGCCAAGAGCACGAGACCGATGGACCAGGAACCGACCCGTCGTAGCCTGATGGTGCGCGCCCCGAGTGTGCGCATGCGGGGCCGGCTCGAGCGGGACCGGCTCGAGCGATCTGCGTGCCGCGGGGATTGCGCGGCCTGTTGGGCCTGTTGGGCCTGTGGGGCGTGTTGGGCCTGTGTCGGCTCGGCAGGCAACAGCCTCTGGACCGGAACCAACAAACGGTAGCCGGCTCGCGGAATGGTCTCGATGTAGCGCGGCGCGGCCGGATCGTCCCCCAAGGCCTTGCGCAGGCGTGAGATGGCGCGGCGCGGCAGATCTTCCGATGCATGGGGCGTCCCCCAAACGGCTTCTTGCAGGGCACGACGGGAGACCACCGCTCCGGGGTCGCGTGCCAGGGCCACCATGACCCCCATGATCTTGGGCTCGAGCTGGACCGTCTTGTCGCGATCGACCAGCCGGTGGAGGCGCGGTTGAACCTCGAAGTCGCCGACCCGGAACGGCGGCCCGTCCGAGGAGGCGTCGGCGTTCGTTGGGTCTGGAAACGGTTTCTCCACGGTTTCTCCACGCAAGCCACGGCTGTCCTCCATGGAATCGAGCCGCGGGTCGCGCGCATGCTGAGCCCGGTCGTCGACATGGGCCGCGTGGGCTCCGTCGGCGGGTGCCGAGTGCGCGATCAACATCGTTCGCTGCACGCTTTCCAAGGAGAACAGCATGCGCAAAATCCTACCAATCATCTTTCTTGCCTGGGTTGCCAGTGGGCCGAGCCGTGGAGCCGAGGACGCGTCGCTTGCAGCGGCCAACCTCGAGCGCGCCGTGGCGGATGCTGCCATTTCGCGAGCCGCTGCGGCAGCCACGGCCCGCGCCGGGGTCTCCCCGTTCTCACTGACCGGACCGATCGAACGCGAGGTCCTGGCCGGTGACGTGGCGCGCTACCGCTTCTCGTTGCGCCTCGGGCCAGGGGAGCACGACGTCATCCGATTGCACCGAATTGTCCGCGAGCGGTCGCCATGGAATCCTCGGCGCACGAACAGAGGCCTGATGCTGGCCCATGGCGACGCTTGGGGCTTCGATGCGACGTTTCTGGCCCATCGTGTGGCCGCGCCGGGCGACGATTCGCAGAGCCTGGCCGTCTTCTTGGCCACCCACGGCATCGATGTATGGGGAATCGACTTCCGCTGGGCGTTGGTGCCGGGCGATACCGAGGACCTCTCCTTCATGGCGGACTGGGGATTCGCGACCAGCCTCGAAGACCTCGACACGGGTCTTCTGGTGGCGCGATTTCTTCGCCTGGCGACAGGAAGTGGATGGGGCCGGCTCGGCCTGCTGGGATTCAGCCGCGGAGGCCAGATCGGATGGGCACAGCTCAGTGCCGAGACATCGCGTCCGTGGTTCAGGCGGCATGTCGAGGCATTTGTGGCGGTCGATCACACCTTCAAGTCCGACGATCCGAGCGTTCGGGAGAGTGGGTGCCAGAGCGAGGCGTCGGCGCGTGCACAGATCGACGCCGGCACGTTTGCCACGGATTTTGCGGTGACGATCGACATCGGAACCCTGGCGCTCGAGGCCCCGGACGAGCCGTCGCCCCTGTTCGCGCAGCTCAGCAATGCGGAGCTCGCCGAATTCGCTGGAGCCAGCCCCGCTGGTGGGGCGATTCCGGCCCTTCATTCAGTCGGTGGCATCGTCGACCCAATGACCTTCGAGACCGAGCTCCTGCACAGCCGACCGGAAGCATGGTTCAGCTTTCTGGCCAGCGCGGGGGCATTCCAGCCGTTGGCGATCAACCGCGATGGCGGCGCGATTCTCTGCGACCAGATCGACGTGCCCTTCGACGATGGCCTCGGCCAAATCCAGGTACCGATCTTCTACGTCGGCAGTGTAGGAGGATTCGGTGCGTTCGGTCTCCACACCACGACGCTCGTCGCCTCACCGGACGTCAGCAGCCTGCTGGTCGATGTTCCGCCGTCGCCGGAGCAAGGCTACGGCCACAACGACCTCTTTCTCGCTGATGGCGCCGAAGCCTTGGTCTGGCAGCCGATTCTCGACTGGCTCGTGCAGCGCTAGGCGTTTGCGGGGTGCGGTTCGGCGCGTCGGACCGCATCCCGTCTACCGGCTGATGAATCCACTCATGCGATTTGGCCAGCCAGATGAGCGACCAAGTTGTCGAGTGTTGCGACCCAACCTGCCTCGTGAAAGGCGAGACTGTCGGCGTCGGTGAGGCGTTCGTGGATCAACAGGAGCTCCGTGCCTCGGCGGTGCTCCTCGAGAACCACGCGAACCCTGCTGAGCTCGGCCTGGCCAACCCAGCTCCAGGTGAACACCAAGAGCGAAGACGGGATCACTTGCTCGTAGACGCCTTCCGCGACGAGTAGGTCGCCGAACTGTGGCGGTGGAGGTGGGGCGGAAGGTCCCGGCTTCATGGCCACGCGGTAGTGGCCACCTACGCGCACGTCGGCTTCTGCTCGGGTCGTGGACATGCCCAATGGGCAGAACCACTTCATCATGAGCTCGGGCCGCGTCCAGGCGTCCCATACGCGCTCCCGCGTTGCTGAGAGCACGCGGCGTTGCCGAACAGCCATGCGTTCGATCATTCCTTCACTCCGTCTGTCGTCTCCTCGAGAAAGGCCTCGAGCCCACCCAGGCTGTCGCTCCAGAACCTCTGGTAGATCGCGAGCCATTCGAAGGCGGCCTGCAGAGGTTCGGGCCGCAGGCTACAAACGTGCCTGCGGCCGTCTAGCTCTTTGGTCACCAGGCCCGCAGTCTGAAGCACACGCACGTGCTTGGAGAAGCCCGCGGGCGTGATGTCGAAGGGTTCGGCGAGCTCGCCGACCGAAGCTGGACCTTCCGCCAGTCGGGCGAGTGTCGCCAGGCGGGTCGGGTCGCTGAGCGCGGCGAACACCCGCACCAACTCCTGCGTCGCCTCAACCATCTGTTGAAATCACGGACAGGTGGATCGAGACGATCGTGTGCATGGCTACTCCTTGGGGAATCGACTGGCGTCTGCGTAGAGCTCCTGAGCCGCGATTCGTGGCCCTTCGAACGTGAAGACGTCGCACATCGGGATGTGTGCTTCGCCGTCAGGGAGCTTGGCGTCAAGCGTAAAGATGTGTGCGACCTCATTGCCTTCGGCGATGAATCGCGAGTCGCTGACCCGGCCGCAGAAACCTACCAGGTGGGCGACGTAGTCGTCGGGATTGTCGAACGCCATCATCGCACTCTTGAACGTGAAGCTGTCGGTGAGAAGCGGTCGAATCTTCGCAGCATCCTGCTCGGTGGCGCCGGCATAGAAAGTATCGAGGGTCTGCTTTTGCTCGGGACTCATGCGGTGTGCTCCAAGGTCTTGTGTCGTGCATCCCAGGACGAAGAGGTAGCCCCTTCGTTTTCCTTGAAGCTAATAATTAGCTATTCAGCTAAGTGTGTCAAGAAGGAGATCTTCTTCTCGATATGAGTCGCCGGGCCGACCGTGGTGAGCCACTACGGTCGAAGCACCAGGTGATCGGCAGTCTGGGAGACGCCGGTATTCCGCGCGGCTGGGACGGGAGGCGCGCGTGCGGCTTTGTTCGGGCGGATATGGCTGCTACTGCCTGCTGACGTGCTCGCCGAGCGCCGCATAGATGGCGTCGAGCGTTGGTTTGACCTCTTCGTCGAAGTCGGTGTCCGTGTTGATCATGACGACTCTGCCCGTCAGGGTGTCAGGGTCGAAGTACATGTAGACCATCAGACCGGGGTCATAGCCGTTGTAGCCGATTCCTTTCTTGGAGTAGTCGATGAAGAGGCCGACGTTGGCGTCTGCCCCTTCCGGGAGCTGACTCTCGACGAGCTGCTTCTCGAAAAGATCCTGGTAGCTGTCCTTGGTGAGCAAGCGCCCGATTCCTGAGTAGCCTCGGACAAGCTCCGTGAGGTACTTCGCGAGGTCAGCGCTGGACGCGATCAGCCCGCTAGCGGGGAATCCGGTCATCTCATAGTCCGCCATTACTTGGTTTCTCGTAGCGTAGAGAGTCGAACGATCCGCTTCCTCATGGTCGAGAAACCAGCCGGCGGAATCCATCTGAAGAGGTTTCAGAATGTAGTCCTCGGTAAACGTCTCGTAGGGTATTCCTGTCGCAGCTTCGATCACGACCGCGCAGAGGTTTGAGCCCACGTTCGAGTACACGAACTTCTCACCGGGTTCATGGATGGAATAGCTTTCCTCGTCAGGAATGTTTCCATCCTCAGTGAGAAGGTCTTCGAGAAAGTCGGCAACCGGGACTCGAGGCCTCGGAGCATTGAAATAGTCTGGGATACCGACGCCTTTGGCGTGGTTCCCCACGACGAGGCTGTAGTCATTCTCCCAGAAACGATCGCTGTCTACGATCGATGAAGTATGCGAGGCCAAATGTCGGATACTGATCGGACTGTCTGGGAATCGAGGGTTGGTAACTTCGAACGAGAGGTATGCGTTGATCGGGTCGTCCAGGCTGAGCTTGCCCAACTCTTGTGCCTTCAAAAGAGAAATTCCGATCAGAGTCTTTGAGATCGACGCAACTCGTTGAACGGTCGAGTTCTGATACTTCGAATGACTTTCCAAGTCGGAGTACCCGAAGCTTTTGTGGTAGGTCGTTTTCGTAGCGTCGACGGTGGCGACTGAGAAACCAACTACGGCGCCGTCTTGGCTGATGTCCTGGAGTGCGGCGGTTAGCGCCGTTGATCTGGCGAGATCTGCTGCTGGTTCTTCTTCCACGGCGTTGTCAGGCTGTGTACAGGAAACCACCAGTGTGGCGGCCAAGATCATCAACGGTGTCGTTCTCATGGGACGTTCTTGTTCCTGGGCGTTCGTGGAATTCGCTGGGCTCCGACCGGATCCTGATAACACTCGCATGTCAGCGTGGTGGTGTCCATCGCGCTCGTGATCTTGTGTTTCGGGAAGCTCCTTGACAAGTAGACTGTCTTCTACTAAGATCTTAGTACTATGAGTCCAGTAGAACGATTGACTGACCAAGAGCTCGAGATCATGAAGGTTGTCTGGTCCTTGGGGCAGCCCACGGTTCGGGAGGTGTTCGACGTTCTTCGGGAGCGTCGCAAGCTCGCCTACACGACCACCATGACGATGATGAACATCCTTGCCCAGAAGGGCCATCTGACCCGTGTCAAGGCTGGCCGGGCCTTCCGCTACGAGCCGGTGCGCTCGAAGCACCAGGTGATCAGCGGCTTGGTCGAGGACTTTCTCGGCCGTGTCTTTGATGGTGCTGCGCGGCCGCTGATGGTGAATCTGGCGCGTGAGCGGCGACTGTCGGAGGAAGATCTCGAAGCGATCCGAGACGCGATCGACGAAGGAGAGACGTCATGATGGAGCACGTGGCCTTGATGGAGCACGTGAGATCCGAGCTCTTCGCGCCCAACTTCCTCGCCTGGTTCGCGCAGGTCGCGCTGCTCGTCTGCGTGGCCTGCGGTCTGCCGAGCGTTCTCGGTGTTCGCTCGCCTCGGGCCCGTTTGGCCTTTTGGCACGTGACACTCGTCGTCGTGCTGGTCCTGCCCTTCGTCCAGCCGTGGCAGTCCGAGTCGGTGAGCAAAGCTGCGGCGATGACGATCGCTGCCGTCGAAGCGTCCGGTCCGACGGCGTCGGCGCCGTTTGATGTCGGAAGGCTGATCGTCTGGATCACGGTCGCCGGCATCGCCTTTCGACTGGCCTGGCTCGGTCTCGGTCTCGTTTCGCTGGCTGGCTACCGACGCGCGGCCCGGCCGATCGATCTCCCGAATCCGGTTTGCGACCACATGACGTCGCTCGGGGTCGAGGCCCAATTTGGCGAGAGCGCGCATGTTTCGGCGCCGGTAACTTTCGGCATGCGGCGCCCGACCGTCCTGGTGCCAGCCTCCTTTGCGTCCTTACCCGAATCGGCGCAAGCCGCGGCCCTCACGCATGAGCTGATCCACATTGCGCGTCGCGACTGGCTGGTGGTGCTCGGGGAGGAGATCGTGCGGGCCGCGCTTTGGTTTCATCCGGCAGTCTGGCTGCTGCTTGGGCGCATCGCCGCCGTGCGCGAGCAGGTGGTGGACCGCTTTGCCGTTTCGCTGACCGGTGATCGCCGGGCCTACCTCGACGCTTTGTATCGCATTGCACGGTCCCTCGTGCCCGCCCACGCTTCGCTTGCCGTTCCTTTTGTCCAACGCAACCATCTGCTCACGCGGATCCGGTTGCTCAACCAGGAGCACATCATGTCCAGATCACGATTGATGCTTTCTTCGCTGGCGTTGGCCACGATTCTGATCGGAACCACCGCCCTATCGACGTTCTCGTTCCCGCTGGTACGCACGGCCGAAGCGGGTGAGATTCTCTTCGTGGGCGGCGACGTCAAGCCGCCCAAGCGCATCGAGGGCCCGGCGCCGTCCTACCCCGATGGCGCGCGGAAGGATCGGGTAACGGGCCAAGTGGTGCTGCAAACGGTGATCGTTCAGAGCGGCAAGGTGCGGGACATCAGCGTGCTGGCGTCCCCGGACGATCGTCTGAGCGCCGCTGCGGTCGAAGCCGTGCGCGACTGGGTTTTCGAGCCCGCCACGCTGCTCAACGACCCCGTCGACGTCTACTACAACCTGACCATCAACTTCCGACTCGATGCCGAGGACGAAGAAGCCGGTTGACGAGTCGTGCTGGGGCCGGCTATCGGCTTTCAGGACATCCCGCGCCGCCGCGTCCAGCCGAAGGCGACTGCGATGAGCGCGGCAAAGAGCAGCAGGCCCCAGGGACCGAGCGTCGGAATCACCGCCGGCGGCGCGCCCTCGGGGCCAGCAGCAACGAATGCGCCATAGGTTTGGGGTGACGAGCCGACCGGAATCTGGCGCAGGACCGAAAGGTCGTCCGTGCGCAGCACCGTCACCCGATCGTCCTGCAGATCGGTGACGTAGACCGCGTGGCCGCCAGAACCGACCGCCACACCGACCGGAAACGGGCCCGTCTCGGTGTCGGCGAGCCGCATGAGCGGCTCCGTTCTGTACATGATCAGATCGTCGTTGGCGCCGGTGACGAAGAGTCGCGAGCCGTCGCGGCTATATGCCAGGTTGCGGGGGTTGCCGCCGATTCCGAGCGTGATCACCGGTGGTGAACCGTCCGCGTTCAGAAACGAGATGCTTCCGGCTGTTGGGCTCGAAAACACGATCTTGCTACCGTCCGGTGAGGCGACGATGCTGTTCTTGGGCTGGGTGGATTGGGTCGACTCGATGATCAGCAGGCTTGCCGCGTCGAGGGTGGTGAGCGGCCCCAACTCGCCGGCAACGTAGATGCGCGAACCGTCTGGCAGTGCCGCGACATCGATCGGTGCGCCCGGAACGTCGACCGTAGCGATCACGACGCCCACTTCCGCGTCGAGCACGGTCAGGGAGTCGCTGCCGTTGTTGGCTACATAGAGACGGCTTTCGTCCGGGGAAAGGGTCATTCCGATCGGCGCCGAGCCGACCGCGACGGTGTCGATCACGGCCAACGCCTCGCCGTCGATCACCGACACGCTATTGCTGCCGGTATTGGAGATGAAGGCGCGCGTGCCATCCGCGCGGATGGCCACGCCCGTGGGGCTGGTCCCGACCGCGATGGTCGTGAGGACCGTTCCGGTGGCTGTGTCGATGACACTGACGTCGTCCGAGCCGAAATTCGTCACGAATGCGAATGGCTCGGCGAGGATGGCTCTCGGAAAGAGCGCAATGGCGAATAGCGTGCCAAGCATCTTTTTCATGATGATGCTTTTGTAGCATAGTGTGGTTCGCCTGTCACCTGTTTGCATGCAATCCATGCAGCTCGACCCCGCGACCCGTGTCGGCAGTGTGTCGAACCCACGGCTTCGCGTGAGGTCTACGGGCCCCGAGGCGCGGGTGCCTTCGGGGCCGGGCTGCCGAGATGCTGCTTGAAAAAGGCGATCATGCGGCCGTAGAGCCGGTCCACGAAATCAGGATTGGTCAGCATATGCGTGAGGCCGGCGAGGGGAATGAGCTCGTGATCCTTGCCGGCGCGAAACAGCGCATCTGACATCTTGAGTGCGTGCACGAAGAGCACGTTGTCGTCGGCCGTTCCGTGGACGATCATCAGCGGTCGCTCGAGCTGGTCCGCATAGGTAAGAACGTTGCTCACCTCATAGGCCTCGGGTGTGTCTTGGGGAAGGCCGAGGTAGCGCTCGGTGTAGTGGGTGTCGTAGTCCTGCCAGTCGGTCACGGGCGCGCCAGCGATCGCTGCCTTGAACAAGTCGCCGCGCTGCATGACCGCCATGGCGGAGGCATAGCCACCGAACGACCAGCCGAACATGCCGACGCGTTCGAGGTCGAGCTCGGGCAGTCGCTTGCCGAGTGCTTCGACCGCGGCAGCCTGGTCGATCATCGGCAAGGTGATCAGGTCGCCCTTGACCGCGCGTTGCCAGGCTCGGTCGCGGTTGGGGGTGCCCCGGCCGTCGATCGAAACGACCACGAAGCCGTTGTCGGCGAACCACTGTGCCAGGTAGTAGCGATCGCGGGTCTGCTGAACCATCTGGCTGGTCGGGCCGGCGTAGACATGGACAATCACCGGGTAGCGGCGGCTCGGGTCGAAGTCGCGGGGGCGGGTGACGGCGGTTCGAAGCTGCTGCTCGCCGACCGTGATCCACTCGGTGGTCGGAGCGTAGTCGAGGGTGACCGTGTTCGAAGCCAGTGTGCCGAGGGGCTTGCCGCTGCCGTCGGTGATCTCGATCTCACGCGGGCCATCCGCGGGGGCACGGGTCACCACCATCAGCTCGCCGCTCTTGGCGACCTTGGCCGTGTGGTTGCCGGCGCCGCGCGAGATCTGTCGCGGCGCACCGCCGGCCAGCGGCAGGCGCCAAAGATGGGCGGTTGTGGGGTCGGAGGAGGCCTTCACGACCAGTTCCCCGCGGGCGTCGTCGACCTGGATCAGCTCACGGAAGCCGAAGTCTGCAAGGGTGAGCGCGCGGTCGAAGCTGCCGTCATGCTTGCGCAGCTCGAGCTGCTTGTGCCCATCGCGCTCGGTGACCCACAAGAATCCGGAGCCGTCCGCCAGCCAGTGCGGAACATCCTGGTCCAGCTCGAGCCAGGCGTCATCGCGCTCGGTCAACAGGGTCCGGGTCGCACCGGTCTTCGTGTCGACCGCGAGCACGCGTTGCTCGGTCTGCAAGCGATTCTGCACGACAAGGGTCAACGGGCCATGCTCGGGCCACTTGACGGTGTTCAGGTAGGGATACGAAGCCCGGTCCCAGTTCACCCACAAGGGCTCAGTGGTCGACCCTGCCTGGGCAGGAACGCCTTGGGTCGGTAGGGGCACGATCGCCAGGCGAACCTCGGCATTGTTCTCGCCGGGGCGTGGGTAGGGAGTGGCGTGAGGCGCCTTCATGGGATGCATGGCATCGGCGAGGTGGATCAGGCTGACATCGGCGGTGTCGGTCCATTGCACGGCGAGGTGCTGCCCATCCGGGGAGAACCAATAGCCGTGGTCGCGATCCATCTCTTCCTGGGCCACGAACTCGGCCAGCCCCCACGTCACGGAGGGTGACTCACGGTGCGTCAGCCGGCTTTCTTTTCCGCTCACGAGATCGAGCACGTAGAGATCACCCGCCACCACGTAGGCTGCGTGGGTTCCGGTGGGCGAGGGGCGCGGGTCGACCGGGGCGCCCGCGGGCACGGGAAGCTCGCGAATCGCCCCGGACTCGACCGTTAGCACGAAGAGGCGTCCGGAGAGCGGGATCAGCAGCTCCTTGCCACCCGCCATCGGCCAGAAGCGCGCGATGCCCCGGGCCGCGAGCCGCTGACGCTCACGGCGGGCCTTCTCCTCGGCTGTCAGCGTCTCCTCGGCGCCACCGAGCAGCGTTTCGGCCTTGGCCAACAGCCGCTCTCGGCCGGTGGCAGGGTCGAAGAGGAAGAGATCGCGCACGAAGTCCTTCCCAGGTGAGCGCAGAAAGAGCACTGCCGAGCCATCGTCCGTCGGCGTCACCGCCGTCGGGCGGCCGAGGGAAAAGCGGTAGGTCTCCGCGTACAGCCGCATGAACTGCGGATCGGGAATCTCCGTGGCACCGAGGGTGGCGGCCATCAGCAGCCCGCCCAACACGGCGCCTGCGCGGCGCAAGAATCCGTAGGTGGTTGCAGCATCATGGTGTCGAATCCGCTTCATGGCAGCTCGCTGACGCCGCGAGCGGCGTCCGGGTCGGTCATGGGAGCGCGAAGGTGTCCGCTGAACGGCATCACTCCGCGGAAAGGGGCACTTGGTCGATGATCGTAGCAGGCAACGCCCGCGCTACGTCGGGGCGGCGCATGCCTGCCAGCTCGGGCTGCGAAATCGGATCGTGAGCTGGGCGCTCAGGATTCGGGACCTGCCGCCTCATCCGCCTCGACCTCGGCGATCCAGGCACGGACTTCCCGTTCGAGCACGAAGAGGGGCACGGCGCCGTGGCGGAGGACTTGGTCGTGGAAGGCGCGCCGGTCAAAACGAGCGCCGAGGGTTTCTTCGGCCTCGGTCCGCAGGCGACGGATGGCCAGCTCGCCGATCTTGTAGGCCAGCCCCTGGCCGGGCTCGGTGATGTGACGATCGACCTCCGCGGTCGAGGGGCCGAGGGCCATGCCGGTGTTCTCGGCCATGTAGGCAATGGCCTGATCACGGGTCCAGTCGAGGGCGTGAACGCCGGTGTCGACCACCAGGCGGACCGCGCGCCAGATCTCATAGGTAAGGCGGCCGAAGTTCGCGTAGGGATCGTCGTAGAGACCGGCTTCGAGCCCGAGGCGCTCGGCATAGAGTGCCCAGCCTTCGACAAAGGCAATGCTGTTGGCCTCTTTTCGAAAGTCAGACAGCGTCTCGTTCTCGGCCACCAGCATGATCTGCAGGTGGTGACCGGGCACACCTTCGTGAAAGGCCAATGCCTCGGCCACGTAGAGCGGGCGGCTGTCGAGCTGCGAGGTGTTGACGTTGACGAAGCCCGCCCGAGAGCCGTCGCCCTCGCCGCGGTCGTAGTAGCCGGCCGAGAGGCGGGGAGCAATCAAGGGCGGAATCGCGCGGATGCCGTAGGGGGAGCGCGGCAAGGTTCCGAAGAGCTCGGGCAGCTTGCCGTCCATCCGCTTGGCCGCGTAGGACACGGCACGCAGGTAGTCCTCACTGGTGTCGACGTAGAAGCGCGCATCGGTGCGCAAGAAATCGATGAATGCCTCGAAGCTGTCGGTGAAGTCGACCTCGGCCATGATCGCGGCCATCTCGCCGCGAATCCGCGCCACCTCGTCCAGCCCGAGCTGGTGGATGGCTTCGGGGGTGAGGTCGAGGGTGGTGTAGCGGCGTACGCGGTGCTCGTAGAAGGCGCGTCCGCCCGGCATCGCCGACATGCCCAGAGACTGGCGGGCGCTCGGAATGTACTCGTCCTCGAGGAAGGAAAGGAAGGCGCGGTAGGCGGGCAGCACGCTGTCGCGAATCGCCGCCGTCCCATCCCGAAGCAGCCGCGTGCGATCGGCTTCGTCGAAGGAGGCTGGGATGCGCGCGAAAGGCGCGTAGAAGTCGCTGGTCGTCACATCGTCGACCAGCAGCGGGCGGACCGTGATGCCATAGCCGTCGAGCACCTGGGCGGACATCGTCCAGCCGGTGCGAAGACCGAGGCGCATCAGGGCGGTCTGCCGCTCGGCGAAGGCACGGAACGACTGCAAGCGGGCCACATAGTCGTCGTAGTGCTCGACCGTCGAGAAGCTCCGAGTCGCCACCTCGGACGCGAAGGCGATGTGAAAGCCCTCGCGGCTGCCGATCGGTACGCGGTACGCGCGATGCTCGATCTCGCCCAGCGTGTTTTGCAGGCGCGTCGCGAGGATGTCGGCGTCGATGCGCTCGTCGCGACCCAACGACGGGCGATCAATTGCCGACAGCCGCTCGATGAAACCCTGGAGCTTCTCGGCGCGGCGCGTGAAGTACGACTCGTCGATTGCCTCCAGTCGCTTGGCATAGCGCGCGTCCGTGCCGTCGGGCAGCGGCAAGGGCTGCTTTTCGTCGGCGAACGCCGTGTAGTCGGCGATCAGCTGGTCGAATGGTGTTGCGGGCGTCTCATTCGCCGCTGCCGCCACGGTCGGATGCTCGCCGGCGGCCGTGGATGTGGAAAGGAGCACGAAGGCAAGCAGAGTGGCTGCGATTCCGGCTCGCGTCGAGAAGGAGACAGTTGGTGGGGCGACGCTCATTCGCTCGGCTCCTTCTGGGTTGGTTGCCTTCCGCATCAGACGGGCAGGCCCGAGGGCCGGCCCACACTACACTTCTAGCCGGTGCTTGCGCAGGGACCAGACGTTGTCAGGGTCGCTGTCATCGGTTCGCGCGAGATCGAGCGTGAAGGTGTAGATATCGCTGCGGTAGTAGAGCCGCGCCCGCTCGACGGGACGGTCGTCATCTGTGCGGATATGGTAGTCGACCAGCAGCAGCGGCGCACCGATGCGAATCTGCAGCCAGCGTGCGAGGCTGGCGTCGGCGAGGGTGGCGCGAATGCGCTGCTTGGCCAGGCGCAAGGGTACGCCCAGCTCGCGCTCGATGAACTTGAGCACCGAACCCTTCTGCCAGTTCGGCGCGCCAATTCGCCGACCGATTTCGGGCGGCACAAAGTTCTCGATGTAGCAGTAGGGCTCGCCACGGAAGGTCCGCAGCCGCTTGCAGCGGATGATCGGTGAGCCAGGCTCGACCGAAAGGTCGCGCGCTTCGTCAGGCGTGGCGGCCATTTCGGTGAGATCGAGCAATTCGACCGACGTGGCTTCGCCCATCGAGATCAAGTTGCCGATCGAGTGGTCGAGCTCGACGTCGCCTCCCTTGTCGTGGTGCTGCTCGCTGACGAAGGTGCCGCGTCCGGGCTGGCGTTGAACCAGCCCTTCTTCGGCCAGCTCGGAGAGCGCCTGGCGGACGGTCATTCGGCTGACGCCGTAGTCCTCCACCAGCTCGGCTTCCGACGGAATCCGAGCGCCCGGCGCGTACTCGTTGGAGACGATCTTCTCGCGCAACAGCGTGGCGAGCTGGTAGTAGAGCGGTACGCGGCTGCTGGCGAACCGCGGATCATCCGTGACCGCAGATCCGGTCATGCGCTTGGTCGTCATCATCTTGCGGTCACCGTGTTGCCAGAAGCGTCTCGGCGTCAGCTCGTGCGTGCGTCCTGCTCCCGGACGCGTCGCATGGCCTCTTCTGGTGTTTCCATCTTTGCCCAGGCGAGCGGCTTCTGGCGCACGGGCGCTGGCAGTCCCGTTTCTTCCTCGCAGCGAGCCAAGATGTCTTCGATGTCAGGACCGGTATCGAAGTCGCGGGCCGTCCCACGGGCCGTACGAAGCGCCTCGCGGCGTGCGACGGTCGCCTCTCCGTCGCCCACGATCACACCATACTCGTCCGCTGCCTTCTGCGTCGAGACCAGACCCTTGGCCACGTCGGCTTCGACCTTCTCGATCGGACGCTCGAGCGGGTCTTTCCAACCACCGCCGCCGGCCGTGCGATAGACCAGCATGTCTCCCGGTGAGACCGCCACTTCGTCGCACTTCGAGGGCAGCCGCTGCTCGGTGCCATCGGCTCGCTTCAGAAGCTTTTCCGAACGGCGTCCCGGTGTGCCGCCGAGAATGCCCCAGGGATAGGTCAGCCAGCGGTCGTCGTGAATCGACACCTCACCCGGCTCGAGGTAGACGTACCGCTTTTCGATGCCATTGCCGCCCCGGTGTAGACCGGCGCCGCCAGAGTCGCGAATCGTCGTATAGCCGTCAATCCGTACCGGGTAGTAGGACTCGAGGTACTCGGTCGGGATGTTCTCGAACAAGGGCCACCAGGAATGGCCGTCCATGCCGTCGCCGATCGGACGCCCAGGAATGCCGCCGTAGGAGATTTCCATCAGGTAGAAGAAATCGCCCTCGCGGTCGAAGCCGGAATAGAGCATGTATGGCGACGTGCCGTAGCCCGCGGCGGTCGTATGCTCGGGGCTCTTGCGCGCCAAGGCGCCGCCGAGCACGTCGAACAGCCGGGTCAAGGCGTGGGTACGGCACCCCAGGGCGGCCGGATATTTCGGGTGCAGCAAGCTGCCATCGGGAATGATCACGTGCAGCAACGGGTAGAAGCCGTCGTTGAACAGGATTTGCGGGTCGAAAACCATGATCAGGTAGACCCCGATGAACATCTTGAACATGCCTTCGTTCAAGTAGAAATTGATCGGCCCGACCGCTTGCGGATCGGTTCCCGACCAGTCGAAGTAGGCATGGTCGCCCTCACGCCAGATGGTGAGTTTCATCTTGTACGGGCCATGGCCGAGCCCGTCATCGTCGACCCAGTCCTCGAACGACTGCGGCTCTTCGGGAATGTTCTGCAGGATCAGCTTGCGCATCGCCGTGAGGGTGCGGTCGAGCAGGGCCTGGCAGGCCGCGAGGTAGGTGTCCTTGCCGAAGCGGTCGCAGATCTCGATGACGCGCTTTTCGGCTGTACGACAGCCGGCGACGATGCCCATCATGTCGGCACGGTTCATCTCCGGCATGCGCACGTTGTTGAGAATCATCGCGATCACGTCGTCCACCGGCTCACCGCGCCGGAAGATCTTCACCGGCGGAATCATCATGGCCTCGCCGTGAATCGTCTTGGCCCCGGTGGGGAGGGAGCCGGGAAGCGGCCCACCCATGTCCATCATGTGACCGAACATCGATGCCCAGCCCACGAGCTCGTCTTGGAAGAAAATGGGTACCAGGATCAACCAATCATTGACGTGCGAGATCGCGCCGCCGCATTTGTAGGGGTCGTTGGTGAGGATGACGTCGCCCGGCTCGATCGTATCGGGGTAGGCCGCCATCATCTCGGAGATGTAGGAACCGAACTGGCCGACCACCATGCGGCCCAAGGGGTCGGTGATCATCGGAAATTCGTCGTGCTGCTCACGGATCACTGGGCTCATGGCCGTCCGGAAGAGCACGGCATCCATCTCGTGCCGCGCGTTCTTGAGCGCGCCTTCGATGATGTCGAGGGTGATCGGATCGATCTCGAGATCCGGAATCTGGGCGATCTTGACTCCCTGCATGATTAAGCCTCGTCCGGGTAAATCAGGATGTTGAGAAAGCGATCGATCACAGCGTGATGGCCGGCGAGCACGACCGTGGTCGAGTCGTATTCGGCAATGATGGCCGGTCCGGGGATGCGGTGGCCGGCGCGAAGCTTGGCGCGATCGTAGATGGTGCTGGGCAGCCACGTGCCGTCCGCGTAAACCTGGTGCTGAGCAGTGGCTGCGGCTGCGGGGTCGGGCCCTCCGGCTTCCTGGGCTTCCTGAACCCTCGGGTGCGGTACCTTGCCGATGCCGATCGCGCGCAGGTTGACCATCTCGCACTCCGCTGGCATGGCGTAGCCGTAGAACTGTTCGTGCAGCGAGTTGAAACGCTCGACCAGCAGGGAGATGCCGTGGGCTTCGAGATCCTCGAGGGTCACGGTCACGGGGATCTCGTAGCCCTGCCGGTAGTAGCGCATGTCGACCGACCAGGTGATGCTGCGCCGGTCGGCTGCGATGCCCTCTCGTTCGAGCCAGTCGTTGGCTTCTTCACCCAGCTCACGCAGCGTCGACACCACCTCTTCCGAAGTCGCGCTTCCAGCGGTGCGGATGAACGTGCGGGCGAATTCCTCGCGGAAGTCGGCCACCAAGTCACCCTCGGCGCAGAGCAGGCCGGGGCCAGGCGGTACCAGGACCGGGAAGGAACCCATCAGCTTGGCGACGGCATTGGCGTGCAGGGGACCGGCGCCGCCGAAAGCCACCAGGGCGAAGTCGCGCGGGTCGTAGCCGCGCTGAACCGAGACCAGGCGCAGCGCACCGGCCATGTTCTCGTTGACGATGTCGAGGATGCCCTGCGCCGCCTGGTGTACTTCGAGTCCGAGGGCGTCCCCAACGGTGCGCACGGCCGTTTCGGCCGCGGCCGTATCGAGGGTCATCTCGCCGCCGATCAGGCTCGGTGGCAGGTGCCCGACCACGACATTGGCATCGGTCACGGCGGGTTCGGTACCGCCTTTGCTGTAGCAGGCAGGACCCGGCACTGCGCCGGCTGATTGCGGGCCGACGCGCAGGGCCTTGGTGAGCTCGGGAACGTGGGCGATCGAGCCACCGCCAGCGCCCACCGAGTGCACGTTGACACTCGGCACCTTGACGCGGAAGTGGCCGAGCTCGGTCTCGCGGGTGATCGTCGGTTGGGCGTTCTGACACAGCGCCACGTCGGTCGAGGTGCCGCCCATGTCGAAGGTCAGGATGTCGTCGAAACCCGCGCGGCTTGCAACGGCGAGGGCGCCGGCCACGCCGCCGGACGGACCCGAGAGAATGCCGTAGACGGGCTTCTCCTGAGTCGTCTCGAGGCTCATCAAACCCGCGTCCGAGCGCAGGATGTTGACCGCGCAGGAGAGGCCGAGATCGCCGAGAGCGTTCTCCAGGTTCTTGACATAGCCTGCCACCTTGGGGCGGACGTAGGAGTTCATGCAAGCGGTCAGTGTGCGCTCGTACTCGCGAAACTCGGGCAGCACGTCCGAAGAGATGGTCACCGGGAAGCCGGGATAGCGTTCGGCGATCAACGCCTTGATCCGCCGCTCGTGGGCCGGGTTGGCATACGAGTTGATCAGCGACACGGTCAGCGTCTCGACGCCGCTGGCCACCAGATCCTCGACCACACGGCCGACTTGCTCATCGTCGAGCGCTTCGACCACGTTGCCGCGGGCATCCATGCGTTCGTGCGCTGGCCGCGTGTCCTCGAGCGCGGCAGGTGGGTCCGGCTTGATCATGATCATCCAGCCAGCCAGCGGACCCGGAGTCTGGGATCGTGCCAGATGCAGAATCTGCTCGAAGCCGCGCGTGGTGATCAGGCCGACCCGGGCGCCCTTGCCTTCGAGCACCGCGTTGGTGGCGACCGTCGTGCCGTGCATCACGTAGCTCAGATCGCCAGGCGCCACGCCACTCTCTTCCAGAATGCGCCGGACGCCGGAAAGAACACCCTCGCTGGGGTCAGCTGGAGTCGAAGGGGTTTTGACGCGAAAGATCTGACCGCTTTCGTCGTGAACCAACATGAGGTCGGTGAACGTGCCCCCTACGTCCACCCCCAAACGGTACGCCATGAATGCCTCCTTGCAGCAGCGCGCGTTCGCCACGCACGGTTCCGAAGTCGTTGTCGCGTCGTATGGACACTAAGCACGCGGCCACTACCGTCGGCTTGGTGCGTGGTCAAACGTATTGACATACGAACGTCTAGACATTATAAATTGACGCGTCAGGGTACACAAGGCCCCGCAGGCTTGGACATGGAAACAGGCTTGGACATGGAAACAGGTCGAGCTTGGAAGCGGGTTCGAGCTCGAGCCATGCCGTCTTCCCGTCACGGTGCGCTTTCCGTAGACGGCCCACGCCACGTGCCGACCTACGGGACCGTGAGGGGGAACGAAGCCCTGGGGGGAGAACCGTGAACATAGGAGACCGCGAATGCCCAACGCGCGCGTGACCACCCTCGAGTCCCTCGCAGCCCAGATGTCTTCCGGAACGCCTTACGGCCGGCTCTTGGCGATCCTGTTGGCCCTGCTGCTGATTTGCCTGTGGGCAGGACCGCTCGCGGCCCAGCCGAGCGACAGCGGTGGCGCGTCGCCGAGCGACAGCGGTGACGCGTCCGGAAGCCAAGCCGCCGAAGAGGAGGAGCAGGCTTCGGAAGACGAGGGCGATGCAGAGGCCGAGACGCCGCAGCGCGTCAGCGACGAGATCACGGTGACCGCGCGGCTGGTCGAGGAAGCGCTGACCGACGTTCCCGCCACAGTTTCCGTGCTCACGGACGCGCAGATCGAAGCGGTCGGAATCGAGCGGGCCGAGGATTTCGTCAAGCTCGTCCCCGGCGTCTCGATGGTCAATGCTGCGGAGGTCGGGGACACTCAGGTCAACATTCGCGGCATCAACGGTTCGCGCGATGCCGAGAACAGCTTTGCCTTCATCGTCGACGGCATCCTGATGACCAACCCAGCGGCCTTCAACCGCGAGTTTGCCAACCTGCGTCAGATCGAGGTGCTCAAAGGACCCCAAGGCGCGCTGTATGGGCGCAATGCCGCGGCCGGCGCGGTGATCGTCACGACCCGCCCGCCCAATGAGACCTTCGATGGTGAGGTTCGCTTCTCGGCAGCGGAGGACAGCAGCTTCGATGGCTCGTTACGGCTTGGCGGCGGGCTCGGCACCGGTACCGCCAATCGCTACCAATTCCAGGCCGACTGGCGCGACACCAATGGCTTCTACGAGAATGTCTTTCAAAATCGCGATGACGTGGTCGACGATTTCGAATCGTTCAACCTCAAAGGACGACTGTTGCTGCAGCCGAATGATCGCACCACCTGGGATCTCAAGGCCCGCTACGGCGAGGTGACCGCGGCGGCGATCACCTTCAACGCCGCCTTCGCCTTGCCGTCCTTCGCGTCCGTGCTCGGCACACCTGAGTTCTTCGAGGATGTCAACGATCATGACTTTGTCTTCCAGGGCAACATCGATCCTCGGAACGATCAGGAATCCCTCGAGCTGTCGGTGAAGCTCGACCGCACCCTCGACTTCGGGTCCCTGACCGCCTGGTTGCTCTACAGCGACATCGAGAACGAGCTGCTTGCGGATGGCACCAGTGGCGCATTTGGCTTTTTCAATACCGAGCAAACCTGCATCGATACGACGGCAGCGTTGTTCGGCGCCGGCGTGCTGCTACCACCGCCCCAATTCCTGGCGCCAACGCCCGGCGCGTCGATCTTCGGCCCGTACTCGCCGACAACCTGCGACGGTACCCAATTCCAGCTCCGCAATCAGGAAGATCTGAGCTTGGAGGTTCGGCTGGCGGGAGAGGCCAATGACCGCCTACGCTGGCAGGCCGGTGCCTACTACCTGAACATCGATCGCGAAGTCGGCGTCAATCTGGGGATCGACCTCGGCCAGGGCGTGGTGCCCGAGCTCTTCGTGCCGCAAGACGGTGCCAATCCGACCGAACAGCTCGTCCACGACAGTTTCGAGACGGATGTCGCAGCCATCTTTGGTGCACTGCATTACGATGCCAGTGATGCCGTCTCCCTGTCACTCGCGCTGCGCTACGATCGAGAAGAGCGTAGCGTCCGCAACCTGGTACCGGTCGATGCACGCAGTCAGTTCGTCGATTTCTCGCTCGATGGACAGTTCACGGGCAATGCGCCGCTCAACCCTGGCCTCGACCCAATCTTGAATCCTGGCGGTATCCTGCCGCAGAGCGAGACTTTCGACGAGATTCAACCCAAGGCATCCATTTCGTGGCGAGCCAACGACGCGGTGACCTTCTTTGGTAGCTGGGGCGTCGGCTTCAAGAGCGGCGGTTTCAACAACCAGGGCAGCAATGCCACTGTCGAGCTCTTCTACAACACCCTGCTCGGAACCGATCTTCTGATTGAAGATCAGTTCAACGAGGAGACGTCGAGCGCCTTCGAATTCGGCTTCAAGGCGAACGTTACCGACGACTTCTACATCGAGGGTGCGGCCTACCAGACCGATGTCGACGACATGCAATTCTTCGAGTTCCTGGTCGGGCCGTTTGGCTTGCTGCGTGTCGTGTCCAACATCGACGAAGTACAGATCCGTGGCGCCGAGCTCGGGCTCAACTGGTCGATCAACAACTACCTGACACTTCGCGCCGGCTACAACTTCACCGATAGCGAGATCGAGCGAAACAGCTCACGTCCCGCGACCATCGGCAACGAATCTCCCTACACGCCGAAGTACACCGGCGATCTCTCCCTCGAGTTCAGCCGTCCGATCAGCGATCGATGGGTCTTCCAGGCAAGCGGCTACCTGACCGCAATCGGAGAAACCTGGTTCCATACCGTCCAGGACGAAGAACGCGTCAGTCTTTTCGATGCACTCTTTCCAGGGCTCGGCACCGCCGACTACAGCTTGACACAGCGAGACAGTCATCAGTTGATCGACGCCCGGATCGGTATCTCCAACGAAAACTGGACGTTCACCCTCTTCGGCAGCAATCTCGGCGACGAGGAATTCCTCGAAGAGGTGATCACCGCGCCCGAGTTCGGCGGTTCGTTCATTCATCCCGGCAGTCAACGCCGCGTGGGCGTCGAGCTCGCGTACCGATTCTGATCCACCTTCTTCTCACTACGGAACGGGCGGTCGCATGTCAACGAAGCCCCTCGCAGGAATTCGCGTACTCGAGCTCGGCCAGCTGATGGCGGGCCCATTCGCTGGCACGCTTCTCGCCTACTTCGGCGCCGAAGTGATCAAGGTCGAGCCTCCCGGACAGGGCGATCCGGTTCGCGGGTGGCGCCTGCTCGATGACTCGGGGACGTCGATGTGGTGGTACACCCTCGGGCGCAACAAGAAGTGCATCACGCTCGACCTACGAACCGACGAGGGTCGCCGGCTGGCTCGCCAGCTCGCTGATCATGTCGATGTGTTGATCGAGAACTTTCGTCCGGGCACGATGGAACGTTGGGGCTTGGGCCCGGACGAGATCGCACGCACCAATCCGGAGATGATCTATTCACGCATCTCCGGCTACGGTCAAGACGGGCCCTACGCATCGCGGCCCGGCTATGCTTCGGTGTGTGAGGGCGTCGGTGGCATGCGGCACGTGACGGGCTTTCCGGGCGGGCCGCCGGTGCGGTCGAACCTGAGCTTGGGTGACTCCTTGGCCGCGCTGCACGCGGCGTTTGGCATCGTGCTCGCCCTCTACCATCGCGATCGTGTCACGGGCGATGACGACGGGAATGCCCGGCCGCGAAAGGGACAGGTCGTCGATACCGCGATCTATGAAGCGGTCTTCAACATGATGGAAGCCGTGGTTCCGGAGTTCGACCGCGCCGGCGCCGTGCGCGAGCCGTCCGGCTCGACCATTACCGGTATCGTGCCCACCAACACCTATCCGACCGTGGATGGGCGTTGGGTGATCATCGGCGGCAACGGTGACTCCATCTTTCAGCGGCTGATGCGCGCCATTGGACGCGATGAGCTCGCCGAGGATTCGCGCCTGGCGCACAATCCTGGGCGAGTGACCCATCAGGCAGAGGTCGATCAGGCGATCGCCGATTGGACCTCGCAGCACTCGGTCGAAGCGGTGCTGGCGGCTATGGAAACAGCTCGCGTGCCCGCCGGGCCGATCAACAGCGTCGCGGACATGATGAACGATCCGCACTTCCAGGCCCGCGGTCTCTTCGAAGAAGTCGATGCGGGGGGGAAACCGCTCAAGATTCCAGCGATTCTGCCCAAGCTCACCGAAACGCCAGGGGGCACGGATTGGGCGGGGCCGCCCGTCGGCGCACATACCCAGGAAGTCTTCCGCCAATGGCTCGATCTCAGCGACGAGCAGATCAGCGATCTTCGGGAACGTGGCGTGATTTGATGAGCATCGCGCGAGAAACCGGCGAGGCCGTGATCGCCGGCTATCAGGAGAAGGGGCTGGCTGGGCAGATGGGCTGGGGGCGGCGTCCCGCCATTCTGGTCGTCGATCTGATCCTGGGATTCACGCAGACCACGTCGCCACTCGGTGCGGCGCTCGATACCGAGGTCCTCGCCACCCGTGAGCTACTCGACGCGGGACGGGATGCCTCGGTGCCGGTCTTCTTCACGACCACGGTCTATCGGGACGACATGCGAGACGCCGGCCTGTTTCCGCGCAAAGTTCCGGCCCTCGACGTCTTGCGGTACGGCCGTGCCGAGGTGACGCTAGACCCCCGGCTCGGTCGCCGGCCCGATGAGGTGCTGATCGAGAAGAAGTATGCCAGCGCATTCTTCGCGACCGCGCTGGCTTCGCTACTCACGGCAGAAGGCATCGACACCCTGCTGCTCTGCGGCGCAACGACCAGCGGCTGTGTGCGCGCGAGCGTGGTCGACGCGTTGCAACACGGCTTCCGCCCGATCGTACCCCGTTCGTGCGTCGGGGATCGTTCGCCGGCGGCCCACGAAGCCAACCTGATCGACATTCAGGGAAAATACGGCGACGTGGTCTCGCTCGAGGAGGCCAGGATCTATCTCGGGCGTCTGGGTGCTGCTGGTTCCAAGACGGCCTCCGATCCCAACGAAGCGTCGAGTCGAGAGAATGTGTCGGAGACAGGCACGCCATGATCGAACGCATTCATCACATCGACTTCGTGGTCCGTGATCTGGAGTTGGCGATCGATCGCTGGACGCGACTGCTCGATCGTTCGCCGCGGGATCGGGAAGAGCTGCCGGGCCGTGGCGTGGTCCTGGCCCGCTTTCAGGTCGGCGAGATCTGGATCATCCTGGTCCAGCCGACGCGCGACGACAGCCCGGTACAGACTTACTTGAACACCTTCGGCGAGGGCTTCTTCCACATTGCTTGGGCAGTGGAAGACCTCGAAGTAGAAGCCGAACGTCTCCACGAAACGGGGCTTGCAGGGGTCAGTGACCAGCCTCGACGGGGTGTCGAAGGATGGCGGCTTCTCGACATTGATGCTGGCGCGATGTTCGGCGTCATGTCGCAGCTGGTGGAGGAGCGCGGAGCATGTCGTTGAGCAAGCTTCCCAGGCGTGTGCGGGTAATCGAGGTCGGGCCGCGTGATGGCTTCCAGATGGAGTCGCGCTTCGTGCCCACAGACCGTAAAGTCGAGGTGATCGAACAGCTCGCGGCCGCCGGTCTCGTAGCGATCGAAGCGACATCGTTCGTGCATCCGCGGGTGATTCCACAGATGGCAGACGCCGCCGAGGTGATGGCGGCGATCCGTGACCGTCAGGGTGTCCGCTGGATTGCCCTGGTGCCGAATCTGAAGGGCGCTGAACGGGCCATTGCGGCGGGGGCACACGAAGTACGGCTCGTGGTCTGCGCCACCGAAGCCTACAACCAGCGCAATGTAGGGCTCACGATCGACGAGTCGGCTAGCCGCTTCGCGACGATCGCCGAACGTGCTGCTGTCGCCTCTGTGTCCGCCACCGTCGTATTCGGTGTCGCGCTCGGATGTCCGATCGAGGGTGACGTGCCGGTCGACCACGTGGCGTCGCTCGCGGAACGCTTCGTCGCGCTCGGTGCCAGCGAAGTGGGCATTGCCGACTCGTACGGCCTGTCGAATCCCGTGCACGTGCGAGAAGCCGTGCGCGCCGTTCGATCGGCGATCGGCGATCGGATCCTGTGGCTTCACCTGCACGATACCCGTGGGCTCGGCTTGGCGAATGCGCTGGCCGCTATGCAAGAAGGTGTCGATGCATTCGACACAGCCTTTGGTGGCCTGGGTGGTACGCCGATCATGAAGGGGGCGAGCGGCAACATTGCCACCGAAGATCTGGTGTATATGTGCCATGAGATGGGCATCGAGACAGGAGTCGACCTCGCCCGCGTTCGCGCCGTGTCTGCGTCCATTCAAGATTGGTTGGGGCGAACACTGCCGAGCCACGTGCTGGGTGCCGGCACCCGAGACGAGCTGATGGCCTTGAATCGCGACTAGCCTCGACGCTTCCGAGCGCGCTCTGGCGTGCTATAAATCCCGCGCATCCCCAACGTGTTTCGAGCGCGTGCCACGTCTCGAGGACGTCTCGCGCCTCGAGGGCGCTCCTGGTTCAGAGAATGGGCGTGCGTTGCCGGCGTACCTGTGCGTGTTGAACGACTACCCGAACGTGTCCTGCCAGGAAGAGTCTCCCCGGCAGCCAGATCACCAGAATCGCACAATCTTCCAAGGAACGGACATGAAGAGAACTTGCCTACTCGTTTTGGTGGTCGCCTTTGCCTGTGCTCCACGGGAAGTTGCCGAGACCGAGCTCAGTGGTTGGGAAGCGCGGGCGGAACGGGTCACGGTCATCCGAGACGAGTGGGGCATTCCCCATGTCTATGGCGAGACGGATGCGGATGCGGTCTTTGGCATGATCTACGCCCAGGCCGAGGACGATTTTCACCGCATCGAGGTGAACTTTCTCAATGCCATGGGGCGTCTGGCGGAAGCGGAGGGCGAATCCGAGATCTTCCGCGACTTGCGGATGAAGCTCTTCATCGATCCAGCGGTGATGCAGGAACACTATGCCGCCAGTCCACCCTGGTTGCAGGCATTGATGAACGCCTGGGCGGACGGTCTGAACTACTTCTTGCACCAGAATCCCCAGGTCGAGCCGGCGGTCCTCACGCGCTTCGAGCCCTGGATGGCCCTGACGTTCAGCGAAGGAAGCATCGGGGGCGACATCGAGCGAGTTTCCCTCGATCAACTCGAGCGCTTCTACGCGGCGCGCGAGACTCCGGCGCTCGAACGAGCCGCAGCGCTGCCAGGAGGTCGTCCCGTGACAGCGGAGATCGTGGCTGTGCGCGACGTCGGTGGCGATCCCTTTGCCGAGCCTACGGGTTCCAACGGCTTTGCCATTGCCCCGAGCAACAGTGCCACGGATCAATCCTTGCTCCTGATCAATCCCCATCCTTCCTTCTACTTCCGCTCGGAGCTTCACATGGCGAGTGAAGAGGGGTTGAATGCCTACGGGGCCGTGACCTGGGGGCAGTTCTTTGTCTACCAGGGCTTCAATGAAACCGCGGGCTGGATGCACACGTCGACCGGGGCCGACGCGATCGACGAATACCGCTACGAGATCGAAGAGCGAGACGACGGCGTCTACTATCGCTACGGTGATGACATGCGTCGGATGGAGGAAAAGGTGATCACGGTGCCCTACCGTGAGGGCGACGCCATGGCCGAGCGCGTCTTTACCACCTATCACAGCCAACATGGGCCGATCGTGCGGGGCGCCGATGGTGACTGGATCAGCGTCAAGTTGATGAACGATCCGATGAATGCGCTGATTCAGTCGTACAGCCGCACCAAGGCTGCGAACCATGCCGCGTTCAAGGAAACGATGGAGCTTCATACCAATTCGTCGAACAATACGGTCTT
This sequence comes from uncultured bacterium, assembly GCA_937948815.1. Classification (GTDB taxonomy): domain Bacteria; phylum Acidobacteriota; class Thermoanaerobaculia; order Multivoradales; family J023; genus J023. Next base: position 5,375 of record CALFAM010000242.1, on the reverse strand, counting down.
TGCGGATGCGGAAGGGAACATTGCCTACTTTCATGCCAACTTCATCCCCATTCGAGATCCACAGTTCGACTGGAATCAGCCGGTTGACGGCAGCGATCCCGCGACCGAATGGCAGGGCCTGCTCACGGTGGACGACAGCCCGAACAGTCTGAATCCACCCAACGGTTGGATTCAGAACACCAACAATTGGCCGTATTCGGTCGCTGGTGAGCACAGCCCGAAAAAGGAAGATTACGCGGCCTACGTCGAGACCTGGGGCGAGAATGCTCGCGGACGGCACGCCCTACGAGTTCTCGAAGGCAAGTCGGACTTCACCCTCGACAGCCTGATCGATGCGGCCTACGACAGCTACCTGTCAGGATTCGAGCAGCTGATCCCTGCGTTGCTCGATGTCTACGCTGAAACGCTCGCCTCGACCCCTGGGCATGCCGCGCTGAGCGAGCCGATTGCGCTCTTGCGGGCCTGGGACCTGCGATTTACAGTCGATTCGGTGGCGACCGCGCTGGCGATCTACTGGGGCGACGAGCTGGTGCGGACGCTGCGTGCGGCTGCGCGGCAAGAGGGCGTCTCGGTCTATGACTTCATGCTGGCCGATGCGGCGCGTGATCACTACCTCGACGCATTGGGCCGGGCCATTGCCACGCTGGCCGAGCACTTTGGCGACTGGCGTACGCCCTGGGGGGAGATCAATCGCTTCCAGCGTCTCACTGGCGACATCGTGCAGCCTTTCGACGACGCCGCGCCGAGCACGCCCGTGGCATTTGCCTCGGGTCGCTGGGGCTCCCTCGCCGCGTTCGGCACCCGCACGCCCGAAGGCATGAAGCGGCGCTACGGTCGCGGCGGCAACAGCTTCGTGGCCGTGGTCGCATTCGGTGATCGTCTCGAAGCCCGCGCGATCACGGCTGGAGGAGCCAGTGGTGATGCATCCTCTCCCCACTTCGACGATCAGATCGAACGCTACGCCACGGGCGATCTGCGCCCCGTTCACTTCTATCGCGAAGACGTCGAAGCCAACGCCAAGCGGACCTATCGCCCCGGATCCTGAGTGTCGAGGCCGGTGCAGATGAGAGCGTGCCAGGGCGCTTTCGAACCTGCGGGCTTTTCGGTCATCTTGCGGTGGTATCAATGAAGGAGGTAGACCATGCAAGTACTCTTCGATACGATTTTTTCGATGGTCATGGGCGTTGCGCTGCCCATGTATTCGACGTTCCAGCAAGGCTCGTCGGACTAGCCTGCCTTTCTGCCCAGGATTCGGCTGCAACGGCGTAGATGCTTGCATCTGCTGCGTTTTGCTCAGGCAAGCTTCCTCGACGTAGCTTGGCTACGCCTCCGTCGCTCTTCTTCGCAAGCCTCGCAGCTACAAGCATCTATGCCGTTTCGCTTCGATTCTGGTGATCAATGCAGCCTAGCCACCAGGAAACGGGACGGGGCCGGGAGCTCGATCGAGCTTCCGGCCCTTTTTGCGTCTGCCCGAATTTACGTCGTTTACAGTGGGCTTGCAGAGCCATGATGCCCCCGAGGTGATCCGAGGCCTAGGCTAGCGATCGTTGCCCGTTCCCGCGGGCACGGACGAACGCCAGGAGGCCCTCGATGATCCGAACCGCCCCGCGCTTCTTCACCCTTCTCGCGATCCCCGCACTCCTGCTCGGACACGCTGGGACGCTACCCCTCCAGGCGAGGACCGATCAGCGAGAGGCTCGGACGATGCCGTGGCGGGCGGCAGGCCTGGATGCTCGCCAAGCGGCCACCCACTTCCTCGATCGTTTCACCTTCGGCCCACGGCCCGGCGACATCAACCGTGTCGTGGCGATGGGGCTCGAAGCCTGGTTCACCGAACAGCTCGCGGCGGCGCATCCCGACACTGCACTCGACAACCGGCTGGAACCGCTCGAGAGCCTCGACCTGACCCTGCACCAGACTGTCGAACGCTACCCACGCCCGAGCTCCCTGCTGCGTGAGATGCGCCGTGAGGGCACGTTACCGGAGGGTATGGAGGAGCAGATTGCGGAGGGCGATCGAGACGAGCTTCGGCGCGCCGCGGCAGGGATCTTGCGCGCGCAGGGGCTTCGTCCGCAGCGTGAGCTGTACAAGGAGATGCTGGCGCAGAAGCTGTTGCGCGCTCGCTACAGCGAGAACCAGCTTCACGAAGTGCTGGTCGACTTCTGGTTCAACCATTTCAACGTATCGACCTTAGACAACGAGGCGCGGCCCTACGTCGGCCTCTACGAACGCGACGCGATTCGGCCACATGTGGCCGGCCACTTTCGCGACATGCTCGGCGCAACAGCTCGGCATCCCGCCATGCTGCTCTATCTGGACAACGCACGCTCGGTTGCCGAGGAGGGCGTCGAAACGGCCTTCGACCGGACGCGACGACGCTCGGGCCGCACCGGGAGTGGTGCCCGTGCGGCACGGTTCGATGGACGGACGCGCAAGGGGGAGTCTGAACGGGCGCGGCGTCGGCCGAGCGGTTTGAACGAGAACTACGCCCGCGAGCTGCTCGAGCTTCACACCTTGGGCGTCGATGGCGGCTATGACCAACAGGACGTGCGTGAGGTCGCGCGCGCCTTCACGGGGTGGACCGCCGAACCACCGCGAAGGCTGATGGACGAGGCGGGCAGCCGACGCCTAGACCGGGCGCGCCGGCTGCCCGCCTCGTCGGGGTTCGTCTTCGAGTCAGGCTTTGTCTTCCGCCCCGACGTGCACGATGCCGAGCGCAAGATCGTGCTCGGGACGCGTCTGCCCGCCGGGCGAGGCATCCAGGATGGTGAAGCGGTACTCGATCTGCTCGCGAGCCACCCTTCGACCGCGCACCACATCGCACGCAAGCTGGCCATCCGATTCGTTGCGGACGAGCCACCGGAGCCACTCGTCGCGGCCCTGGCCTCGACCTTCGCGGCCACCCAGGGCGACTTGGCGGCAACCCTCTGGGCCCTGGTCGAGCATGAGGCCTTCTGGGCCGAGGCGTTCCGTCACCAGAAGATCAAGTCACCCCTCGAGCTGGCGGTTTCGGCGCTGCGCACGCTCGACGTGACGGTCCATCGTCCTCGGGGCGTCATCGAATGGGTCGAGCGCATGGGACAGCCTCTCTATGCCTACCAGGCCCCCACGGGCTTTCCGGATCGCGCTTCGTCGTGGGTGAATACCGGTGCATTGCTGGCGCGCATGAACTTTGGTCTGGCCCTGGCAAACGGACAGATCGAGGGCACGCGGATCGACCTCGCTGCGCTCGCGGACGGCCGTGAGCCGGCATCTGCCGAAGAGGCACTCGCGGCCTACGTCACGCTGTTGCTACCCGAGCGTGATCCCTTCGAGACGATTCGGCGTCTGACACCGTCGCTCACCGATCCGGAGCTGCCGAGCAAGCTGGGTGCCGAGCTGTCGACGGACGCGCGCGACACTTCGGCTCGAGACCGGCTAAGCCAATCCCCGAGCGGCCCTCTCGCGCAGGTCGTCGGCCTGATCCTCGGATCCCCCGCATTCCAGCGCCGCTGAATGGCCGCTGTTGAATCATCTTCGAGACGGAGAACCCCATGATGGATCGCAGAGCCTTTCTCAAGTCCGGTGGTATTGCCTTGCTGACCATGGGTGCGGGGCCCGCCTTTCTGGCCCGTGCAGCCCATGCGTCGAAGACGGGCGCACCGCGTCGCAAGGTGTTGGTGACGATCTTTCAGCGCGGCGCCATGGACGGCATCATGGCTGTGCCGCCGCTCGGTGGTGGGGCGTCAGGCGACAGTGCGCTCGCCAAGCTCCGGCCGCAGCTTTTCATGCCGACGGCGGCCAGCGGAGAAGGCGTCCGTGACCTCGGCACAGGCTTTGGCCTGCACCCGGCCTTCGCACCGCTGCTGCCGATGTGGCGCGATTCGCGTCTCGCCATCGTTCACGCGGTGGGCTCGCCTGATGCCACACGTTCGCATTTCGATGCTCAGGATTACATGGAGTCAGGCACGCCCGGGCAGAAGGGAACGCCCGATGGCTGGCTCAACCGGGTCGCGGGCCTGCTCGGCCACGATGCGACGCCGTTTCGATCCGTGGCCATGACCCGCGCCCTGCCGCGATCGCTCTATGGCGATCAGCCCGCGATTGCGGTGACCGATCTGCGCGATTTTCGGGTCGGTGGTGAGCGGGCGAGAGCGACCGCGCACCGCGGGCCGGTGGATGCGACCGGCTTCGAAGCACTCTACGATGACAACTCAGAACGGCTGCTCCAGGACACCGCACGCGATACCTTCGATGCCGTCGACACGCTGTCGAAGTTGGACGTATCGCGCTACCGTCCCGCGGCAGCCGCCGCGTATCCGGAGACATCGCTCGGCCGTGCCCTGATGCAGATCGCCTTCCTGGTCAAGTCGGACGTCGGTCTCGAAGTGGCCTTCGCCGAGTCCGGCGGCTGGGATACCCATGTTCGTCAGGGTGCTGGCACCGGTTCGTTCGCCCGGCGCGCCCGCGACATGGCCCAGAGCATCGCGGCGTTTTGGACCGACCTCGGCGCCCATCGTGATGAGGTCATGGTGATGACCATGACCGAGTTCGGGCGCACCGTCGCCGAGAACGGCTCTGGCGGGACGGACCATGGTCACGGCTCGGCGATGTTCGTGCTCGGCAACGATGTGGAGGGAGGCGCTGTTCATGGCCAATTCCCGGGCCTGCATCGCGATGCGCTCTACGAGGGACGCGACCTCGCCGTGACCACCGACTTTCGCAGCGTCTTCGCCGAAGTCGCGGGTGCACACCTCGGTGTCGACGACCCGGCCCGCATCTTCCCCGGCTGGCAGGGGCCACGCCTATCGCTCATTCGTCGGTAGTCTGCCCGGTGCGACGCGGGCTTGCACACAAGCCACTCTCGCCGTGTTCCCCCAACATTCTCGAATTCGTTGAGGGTTCGCGCGACAAGTCTACGGTGGAATAGACGAGAGAAGAGCATCTGCCGGGGCGCCACAACGTGACCCTGGTGGGTACACCTGCTGCTCATCGCTACAGTCCGGCTGAAAGATCGGCTGGTAGTGAGCAGCGTTTTCACCGTACGAGGAGCGCTCGTGATGACTCGGAACATTCGATCGATTCTGCCGGGACTGTTGGGCTTTGCAGCCTTGGCTCTAGTTGCCTCGGGAGCGTTTGGAGATGCAGCAGATCGGTCATCGACTGCCAAGAAGCAGTCTTACAACACGGCAAAGCACTCGCGAGAGATGACCGTGTTTGCAACAGCGGATGAGTACTACGCCACACGCTCGAGCTGCACAGCCTCGTGCCCCGGAGGATCTGTGACCTGTACGGGCTACGGATGCCAGGCCACCGATGGCTTCGGGTGTATTTCGTACAACTCGGAGTTCAGGCTCCTTGAGCACAAGAAGTGTGGCGATTCGATCTTCGGTGGT
>CALFAM010000241.1 GCA_937948815.1 uncultured bacterium | reverse complement strand
CAACCTCGCCGAGGTTGAGCCCGAGGCGGTCAGCGCAGAAGGTCTGGAATCGCTGACCATAGGTGGCCGCGGTGATCGCCCAGGTCGCGCGCAGCATGCCCGACCACGACCAGTGTCGGAACAGGTTGGTCCACCCCCGGTTGTCCGGGTCATCCCAGGACTCGTCCAGGGTCAGGTCGATGTAGACGTTTTCCATCAGCTGGATCAGTGCGCTGCAAAAGTAGAAGCCCTGGCTCCGTTCTTCGGCGGAGTCCGGCAGCCACAAGGTGTCAGCGGGAACGTCTTCGCACGCGCCGGCCAGCAGCCGATGCCACTCGGGGTAGAACTGCGCATCGAGAAAACGCAAGCGATCGTCGGTGCGAAGCCGTTCGAGCAAGGCATCGAGGGTCTCGGTCAGGCGCGTGAATCCCGCGCGCGCCGAGCGCGAAGGCGACAGCCAGCGCTCGGCAAGGCCCCGCCACAAACGCGCGATCTGGGTCCGCTGCCACGAGAATGCGTCATTGAGGACCTGCCCGGGCGGCTCACTCGCACGCATCGCGGCATCTTCCATCACCTGGGTCATGACGTGGTGGCCCAGTCGGCGGTAGCTTTCGAATTGAGACTCGTCGAAGAACTGATCCCCCGTGCTCTCGTGCGGAAAGGTCGGGTTCTGCCGACGGTAGTTGAGAACGTCAGCAGGCTCATCGCCGGTCACCGACGCCTTGACGTAGAGAATCGTGCCCTCTTGGCCTTCACGCAGGTACCGCACCGTTCCCAGCGCGCAGTGCCAACGACTGGTATCGTCGCTCAAGGCACCCTTCGCACCTTCCCGAATCGGCCCGAGATCGAGGTCGATATCGACACCGAAGTCAGCGCGGCATTTGCGAATGGCCGCACCCAGATCATCGAACGCCAGGTCTGGATCGGCGCCGGCATCGCAGGCCACGATGAAACGGCAGCGTCGACGCACCAGCTCGTAGATGCCCAGGTTTTCGAAATGGCCACCGTCCGAGGCATAGATGTAGCGGGTACGCCCACGTGCCGACCCACTGATCTCTTGCAACAAATGGAAGAGTGCGACCAGCGGTCCGGAGCGACGCCAAGTCCGGGCGTGGCGCGGATTGCCCAACCACCAGCCCAACCGAACGTTGAAGATCGTGAGCAGAAAGGCCGACGCAGCAGTACTGCGGAAGCCCATGTTCGGGCTGGCCGCGGCGCCGGAGATCGCCATCGCACCGCCCAGGCTCAATCGCTGGCGCTTCGGTCGACTGGCGAACGACTTGGCGGGCCGGAAGCCATGCCGGCGGATGCTCGGCGTCAGGGCCGCGTTGAAATCGTCTTCGTCCGGCGGCTCGAAGCCACAGAACAGGGGCGAGAGCAGGAACGAGGCCGCCTTGCGCTCCTGCCAGGCGAGCTGATCGCCGCCGACCAGATTGAGCGCCACATTGATCAAGTGCAGCGGGCCTCGCTTGCTGAGATCGATCGCGTCCAGATCTCGCTGCGGTGTATCCGTGCCGGCCAGAGGTAGGTCGTCGTTGCGATAGAAGCCGGTGAACGGCTGCGCCCGTCGACGCCGCTCGACCGCATCGACCGATGCCCCCATGTAGGCGCGAACGAGCCGGTTGCGGTACAAGCTGTGCATCGAGAATTCGTTCACATCGACCCGCCAGGCAATCAGCAACGTACCAGCCAGCAATGCGAGAAAGGTCTGGAGGACGTACCAGCGCTCACTGCCGGCGGTGCGGCCGACGATCTTGGCGATCAGTGCATTGTGTTGATGCTGCAGATCGACGAAGAGCACCCAGAAGCGGTAGCTCTCCTCGAGCTCGAGGGCCTGGGTCGCTTCGGTGATCGAGGCACCACCGGCGAAGGGCTCCGCGGCGCGCCGGCTCACCGCTTCGTTCCGCCGCTCGACGGCTGCACGACGCTCGTCCCACGCCTGCCGCTCCTCGATCACGCGATGCCAGTCGGCATTCTTACCCGCCACCTTTGCCAATCCCGAGCTGAGACCGAGTGAAAGCAAGAGAAAGAGCCCGCCGATGAAGACGTAAGGCGCGACCGCGGCGACGACTCGACGCACGCGGCCAGCGTCCGCGCCCGCGGCGCGGCTGGCAACCAAGCCACCCAGCGTCGCAGCCAACCAACCGCCAGCGAGCATGGCCTTGCCCCAGCCGGCGAGGGTGACCATCAGTGGCGGGCCGTACACCACAAAAGCGAACAGGCTCAGCCAGCCGACCGTGAAGATCAGCAGCCAAGCACCGACCCGACTCAGCCACTCGCGCTGCGAGTCGAGCATGCGGCGACCCATGACACCGGTTTGCAGGACGCCGAGCAAGATGAACCAGACCAGGACCAGCGGCGGCCCCCAGACGATCAGCGTCGGATCGGCCGGTACCCCTGGACCCGCCGCCGAGCCTTGCTTGGACCACGCGTCGAGGAAGCGGGCCAACAGCCACAGGAGGCCGCCCGCCACGCCGCCGCAGAGGCCAGCCGTGAACACCAGCCAGAGCCATAGCCGCAGGGTCTGCCGGCTGTGCCACCGAGACACGGACGCGACCAGCGCCGCAATGGCCCAGGAGCCCGCGTAGGCAGCAGCCACCCCGAGCATCCACCGTCCGATCTGCGCGTCGGTGTTGGGCATCCAGCGGCTCGCGAAGTAGGCTGCCGCGGTCAGCGGCACGATCATCAGCACGCGCAAGGTACCTGGTTGGAGCAGCTTCACGGCGCGAAAATCCGCCTCCTTGTCGCGCTCACGCTCCTCCGGATCGACCAAAGCCGCCATGTTGTAGCCCATGACGATCGTCGCCAGCATGCCGAGACCGAGGCTCCAGAGAAAACTCTTCTGATCGCTTTCGAGCAGGCCGTCCGCCAAGAAGAACAGCCAGGGCACGAAGAGGAAGAGAGAGAGCCCGGGAATCACCACCAGGAGGTTGAGCACCAGGTTGCGCAAATAGGTCGCGACGATGGCCCAGGTATCGGCGGACAGCAGGCCGAGACGGGGTGATAGGTAGTTGCTGTACTTGCGAAGAAAGCCCACCGATGCATCTTCGACGGGCTGGGTGGCGTTGCGGCGCGTCATCAGGCGCTGCTGAACCGCCTCGATACCGTGCAGCGCACCCGGTTCGACCTGTTTTCGATTCTCGCGCTCGGTCAGCGCACTGAGCCAGCTCCCGATGTAGCCCCCGCCCGAAACGGTCGAGAGGTAGTCGATGACCGGCAACAGACGCAGATCCGCCAGGGCCTGGATGACGCCCAGGTTGAACGTCGCGCTCCGGATGCCGCCGCCGGAGAATGCAACGCCAATCAGATCGCGATCGAGGGCGCGCTTGACCGCCGCATGCTCCAGGCGTCGCCGCTCCTCCGCGGTGGCCTGGGGATCCTCGGTGGTCTCACCACGGCGAGCCAGAATCGAGCGTAGGTCGACCTCACCGCTCGCCATCTGGATGGCGCTGTCGATATCGGCACCGTCGGCTCCGCTGGGATTGCGCTTGCGGTCGATGACCGAGAGCTCGATGTCGAGCACCTGATGAAATGGGAGCGGCTCCTCGCCCTCTCCCCGACCGCACAGGTAGTCATTGATGCGATCCATGCACCATTGGCGTAGCGACCCGCGCTTGCCCATGCTCTCCTCCTCTCCACCAGCATTTCGCGCGACCGAGACATACGGTGCCTTCACGTACGCGCGCTGCAGAACCAGGATCGACGACAAGACTACGCTGCCAGCACGAGGGTTTCCAGGACGGCATCCCGTCGCGGCTGCGGTCCTTCCCCGGTGAGGCCACCACCAGGCTAGCGAAGCTGCTTCTGACGGTCGAGCTCGGCAGCAAGAATCGGAGTCATGTTGGCGACGAATCGGGCCGAACCGACACCGGTCAGATGGCAAGCGTCATTAAACTCGTGCGCCCCCGCGGGTTGCATCAACGCCGCCTGGTCGACGAAGAGCGGCTCATCCATGCTGGCGGCCACGTCCTTTACCACCCTGTTGTGCGCGTCGACGGCTGCTTGCACGTTCTCTGGTGCCCCCCAGATCTCGAGCGGGCTGCGATGCAGGGCATAGTCGAGCACGCGGGCATCGAAGGCCTCGCGTGAATAGTCATCGGGCACATGGAGCGCAAAAGTCATGAAGACCAGACGGTCACCACGCTGCGCCGCCAAATCGCGAATCGCGCCCAGGTTCTGGCGGAACGACTCTTCACTGCGCACCCGATTCCCGTGTCGAATCCACTTGGCACGCGGATGGTGAACGGAAACATACTCACCGGGCGCCCGACGTTGGCGGATGGCCAGGCGCAGGAACCGAAGTGTGATCGGCAACGAGAGGTGATGGGCACGGTGGCCCCGGGACAGTAAATTGACATTCTCGTACCAGGCAACGTGCCCATAATCGCTGCGAAATCGCTCCGGCGGAACGTTGTTGGTCCGCGCCTCGTTGACTCCGTGGTACACGATGACCAGCTCGTAACGCGCATCGCCGAGCGCTTGGTACTTCAACAAGCTGTCACGTGTGGTGTGGGCGGCCTGAGCAAGGTTCGAAATCCGTACACCGCGATGGCCGGCCAGGGCGAGCTGCTCCAGCAGCTCGGGCTCGACATTTCCCCAGTTGCGCTGCAAGACCGAGCCGCCAAGCAGGAGAATGTCCGTGTGCTCGTCCTCGTGTGTCGGTCGCCGCGATGCCATCCGCTCGAGCTCCGGATAGTGAGCATGAAGAAACGGCTGCTTCCCCAAGATCGGAAGATCGAATTGCAGACGCCAGTACAGTCGCGCGGCCAGCTCCCCTGCGAGCACCAGGGTGCCCGCGAGCAGGAGTCCGGTCCAACCCAACTTCCGCCATCTGCGGCGTTTGGTCATAGGCCTTCTGCCCGCACGGTTCTTGGTCTCATCGACGCTGTCGTGATTCATCAGTGTCTCCGGCTCGATCGACGACTATCCTTCCATGCCCGGGCTCGATGCTCCCGGTCGTGTCGCGAGCAGGACGAATCGCTCAGCCACGCCACCGGACATCCTTCCTCGGTTTCTACGATCCAGCTCGGCCGAGCATCACGCGTCAGTCGCTCATCCACGCGGCCGAACCGCTACGATTGCCGGCAAGACAACCAACTCACTGGTTGTCGCCTCGCTCCGTAGCAAGTGCGGTGCAGATCCTGTACCGATACGGTACCGAGGCTGAGAACGAGGCGAGCACCGAGGGCGCGACGACACGTGATCCGATCAAGACGCATCTTCAAGGCCCTGGCGGCCGGCGCCGTGCTGATGGGCAGCCTCGCCCTGGCGCTCGTGCTGCTTCGCGATCGGCCGCGGCGAATGACCGAGGAGGGACTGACCGAGCGAATCGGCGTACCGGTCCGCGTCAGCCGTCTGACGCCGCTCGGCCTCGACCATTGGCGCCTCGAAGGCGTGCGGCTGGAAGCACCGCCGGCCTGGCCGTGGATACACACCATTCGCATCGATCGGCTGGACGCCGAAGGCAACCTGCGCGACATGCTCGCGGGGCGCTTCCGCGCGATCACGATCCACGGCGCGACCATCCACGCCCAGCCCACGAATCAGCCCGTGCCGCAGCTGCCGCCGAGCACTCTGACGATCGAGCGCCTGGAGGTCGAAGCGAGCCAGCTCGTCGCCACGGCGCCCGGTGGCCTGGCCGAATCCCCCTTGGCGTTCGGCGCGGAGATCGAGGCGATCGGCCGCGCCCCCCACGGCAAGGTGACCTTCGATGCTCCTTCTTTCGATCCGCGACCCTGGCTGCGCCTCGGCGACTGGACTCCTGCTGGCGATCCGCCACAGGACTTTCGCGCCAGCTGCACACCGAAGCCAGCAAGGGCCGATCTGCTGCTCGAGACGCCAGAGCCCGGCGCCCTGGAGATCGCGGTCCATGCCTCGCTGCCCTGGACCGAGCAAACCTCACTGACCTTCCGACGCGAGGCATCGAGAACCACCGCGCTCTCGCTCGTCCTCGACGGCGTCGACCCGCTGTGTTGGCTGCCGCCGACCGAGGGGCTCCGCTATGAAGGGACGATCGATATCCGCGCCGAGCAAACGACCGCCAACATGCCGACGCATCTCCGCGTCAAAGGCACGCTGTCCGACCTGACCTGGCGCGCCGAACCAACCGCGACCGACCTCCGAGGCACCGACCTCCGAGGCGATGCGCTCGCGCTGCTCCTCGAGACCTCGATCCCAGCCAAGGATTCCGATCACGAAGTGCCCGGTGATGACCTGCTGGATGCTGGTCCGGCGCCCGGGGCCATCGTCGCCCACCTCCACCTCTCAGGTCTGCGCGGGCAGCTTGCCGGGCAGCCGTTGCCAGCGAACGGCGGCCAACCCCTGGTCGACACGGTCGACGCTCGCCTCGATGGCGTGCTCGACACGGCGGACGGGCTGAGCCTCGGCGGCGCTTGGACCGTGCGGCTCGGAACCGGGCTCAACGGAGCAGGACCATCTGGTGCGGAGCCATCCGACGCGGTCGCCACGAACCAGGGTTCCACCTTCGCCGCCTGGCGCGCGGAAGGTGCCGTCTGGCGTACGCCGGGCTGGAAGTGGCCAGTCGCCGACCTGAAGTGGACGCTCGACGAGATCGCTGCCGAGCCCGTCCTCGCTTGGCTCACTCGGCATCTGCCGGGCTACACCGTCGACGCCCGTGCGATCCGTGCGCAGGGACAGCTGACCGATCGGCTCACGGCACCAACCATCCGGGCTACGGTCACGGTCGATCAGCCGAGCCTGGTCGTGGCCCCGATGCCCTGGCAACTCGGCACCGAACGCGTCACGGCCCAGGTCAGGCTCAGGCCAGGCGACGAACAGGGCGAGGTCACTTTCGAAGAATCGACGTGGCTGCTCGAAGAACCGCCCGGCGGAAGCGGCGTCGACACAGCTCGCGTGAACCGTCCGGGAGTAGCCTTCCCCCTGGCCGGCCGCTTTCAGCGTTTCAGTCGCAGCGCGGCTGCGGAGAACGGCGCGGCGCCACGCGAGCTCGCCACAGCTGATCTGGGGGCGCTCGGTTCCTTCCACGGCGTTCGGACGGTCGGATCTCCTTGGGTTGTCACGATTCGCGACGCAGCGCTGTCGGCTTGGATCGACCTGGCGCGCGCCGGCGGCACCAACTCGGCGATCGATGCAGCCGATTCACCTCGCCACATGGCGATCACACCAACGTTGCCCTTCGCTGTCACGGGAACACTCGATGGCCAGCTCCAGATCGCGAGCTCGTTCGGCGCGCGCGAGGACGCGGCCAACCCATCGCCCGCAGGATCTGGCCCACTGCTACCCAACCTCGAGCCCGCCAACCTCCGTGGCGTCATCAATCTGCGGGACGGTGGCTTCACCAGCGCGGATGGCGCCCGCGCAGCCGAAGGACTGCGCGCCACCAGCAGCGTCCATCTTGCCCACCAGCGCGATTCCGAGGGCCAGTACCTGCGCCTGGAAGGTGATGTCGAGGGTCCGCTGGTGCTCTGGGACACGCTCTTTGCCGACTTCGGCACGGCCCCAGCCGACTTTCGTGTCGAGCTCCGGACGGCATCGCACGCGTCAGACACCCCCGAAGAACCTCCCTGGCGGCTTACCGCCAGCCTCACCCCGAGCATCGACGCGGGAGGCTCACGGCTCGAGGTCATTGCCCAGGCATCGAGCGGGCCAACGCCTGACCTCGATCTCCGCGTCCAAGCGGACGACCTGAGCGAGGCCTATGATGCACTCATCCGGCAGCCGTTCGCCGGCAGCATTCCACGCATCGACGGATTGCGCCTTGGTGGGCGCGGCACGGCACGACTCGCCGTTTCCCAACGCCTCGATGGCCAGAACATCGCGGGCGGGTTGACGCTTCGCGACGCCAACCTCATTACCGCGGGCGACACGTTGAAGATCGAGGGCCTCGGCCTCGATCTTCCCTTCGACTGGTTTCACCGCGAGCCACCGAGCAGCGGCGCGCCATCGCCCCATGGCACCGACGCGGCGCTGGCTGGCCGTCTCGCATTCGATCGTATGAACGTGGCTGGGGTCGGATTTGCGAACGTCGCCATGCCACTCACGATCGAGGCGGACTCGGTCCGCCTGGCCAAGCCCCTGACCACGGCCGTGGCCGGCGGCACCGTCGCCTTCCAGGATCTCGCCTTCCGCCATCTGCTGTCAGCCGAGCGCGAGCTGACCACCGCCATCTCGCTGCGTACCGTCGACCTCGGGCGCTTGACCCGGGCGCTGGAGCTTCCGACCCTCGCGGGCCGGCTCGACGGCGAGGTTCCGCGGGTGCGCCTGCGGGCCACGCGCTTCGAGGTCGAGGGCGAGACCAGCCTGCAGCTCTTCGGCGGCAACGTCCGCCTCTTCGACATCGCGGGCCGCGACTTCTTCTCGCCCTTTCCCCGGATCACCTTCTCCGCCGATCTGAACGACCTGGATCTGGCACAGCTCACGGCCGCCTTCGAGCTCGGGCGGATGGCCGGCCGCGTCGACGGAACCTTGCGCCAGTGCACCCTGGTCGGCGCCCAGCCCGTGGCCTGCGCCGCCGAGATCGCTTCGCGCCAGGGCACAGGCGGGCCGCGCTGGATCGACGTCGAAGCGGTCAACAATCTCTCGGTCCTCGGTACCGGTGGCGGTCTGCAGCAAGGTCTGGCACGGCGATTCCTGCGCCGTTTCACCTATGACAAGCTGGGGGTGTCTGTCCGGCTGGCAGACGACCGGTTCCTGCTCCGTGGGCTGGTACGCAGACGGGACAAGGAGTTCTTCTTGAAAGGCCGCCTCCCGTTTCCGATCGATATCGTCAACGCCGAACCGGGATCTTCCGTCTCGTTCGAGAGCATGCTCGATCGCCTTCGCAACCTCGAGCAGGTGCGCTTCACGCGCGGACGCTCACAACCCGAGGACCGACCATGACCCGACCCGAGCTGCGCTACGCCCCAATCGCTTCTGCCCTCCTCGTAGCGGCCCTCGTTGCTGGCTGCGTGACGATCAATGTCTACTTCCCGGAAGCGGCGATCCAGGACCTTGCGGAACGGATCGAGGCGCAGGTCGAACGTCAAGCCGCCGCCACCGGTGCTGAGGAAGCGCGCATCGAGCACGGGCATGATCACCTTCTCGCCGACGCCGCGAGGTCTCCAAGCCTCGTCGACCAGATGTGGGCACGCATCGCCGCCCCCCTCCTCGCGTGGACCGCGCCACAAGTACTCGCCCAGGCCAGTGCCGGCGACGGCGCCGCTGGAGTCGCGACTCCCGAGGTGACCAATCCCGCCATTCGAGCGATCATCGACAGCCGTGCGGCCCGCCTGGCCGACCTCAACCGCTTCAAGAAGCAGAAGGTGATCGGCGAGGGCAATGAGGGCTTGGTCGTCGCCCGTCAGCTCACCGAGCTCGCACTGCGTGATCGCGCCGCGGTCCAGCGTCTGGTCAAGGCCGAGAATGCAGACCGCGAAGCGCTCTACCGAGAGATCGCGGCGGTCAAGAACGTCGACCTGTCTCAGCTCGGACGGATTCGCGAGACCTACGCCAAGACCCTGCGCGACAAGGCCCAACCCGGCGACCTGATCCAGCAGCCTGATGGAAGCTGGACCGAAAAGCGCCCCTGAGGTCAACCGCCCCGATGATGATCCGCTCGTACGTCCTGCTCGCCCCAGTCACCAAACCCTTCACCAGCCGCCAGGCTCCTGTTCGGGCGGCTTGACAATGAAAGTATATGCGTGCATCATGCATCTATGGAGCATGGAGAAGCCACACACCGGAAGCTCGCAAACCTATTGGGGGCTGTCTCGGTCGTTGTGCAGGACGCACTGACCGAGGCTGGCGCGTCGGACTCTAGAGCCGCCGCGATCCTGTGCATCGGGAGTCATCCGAACGAGTCCATCGAGAACCTCAGCCGCGCGCTGGGCCTCTCCCACTCCGGAACAGTTCGGCTCGTCGATCGGCTCGATCGCGAGGGTGTCGTCGACCGTGCTCGGACCGAGCAGGACCGGCGCACGAGCCAACTTCGCCTGTCGTCGCAAGGCCTTATCGAGTTCGAGCAGATCCTCGACCATCGACGGCAAGCCATCGGCGGGCTCATCGAGGATCTGCCCGCCGTCGCGACCCGCGGATTGATTCAGGCGCTCGAGACGATCCTGAGCGCACGCACCACCAGTCGCGCCGACGCCCGGCGTACGTGCCGGCTGTGTGCCGAGCAAGATTGCCGACCAACGGGCTGCCCAGTCGAGATCGCGGCAAGTCGTCAGCCTTAGCGTGACGGTTTCGCACAGGCATCGGAACCGGCTGATTCACGCACCAAATATATGCATACCACACACATATTATGGACGAGCTCGCCCAGAAGAGTCTTCGTCACGACACCACACACGTTGCTCGTGATCGGCCCGACCGTGCCCGCGTTCACCGAACCAGCAGGAGCGGATTGCTCCGAGTCGTCAACTCACAACCCCCAAAGCCACACGGAGATCCCAGCGATGACCCATGACACCGAGACCCTGCGCTATGAGAAGCAGTTCAAGACAGTCCTTGGCAAACGGATGGCCTACGTCGATGTCGGATCCGGCGACCCCATCGTCTTTCTACACGGCAATCCGACGTCCATCTATCTCTGGCGCAATGTGATGCCCTACCTCGAGGGAAGGGGCCGTCTGGTCGCCGTAGACATGATCGGTATGGGCGACTCGGAGAAGCTCGACGACACGGCCGATGGAAGCTACTCACTCACCGAAAACAGCCGGTATACCTCCGCCTTGCTGGCAGCGCTGGGGATCGACAGCAATGTGACCCTCGTGCTCCATGATTGGGGCTCCGGCGTTGGGTTCAACTGGGCCAACCAGAACCGCGAAGCGGTCAAGGCGATCGCGTTCATGGAAGCAATCGTCACACCGTTCCCAACCTGGGATGACTTTCCCGAGGAGCTTCACGAGGCCATCCGAGCCCTCCGCTCTCCCCAGGGCGAAGCGATGGTGTTGGACGACAACTTCTTCATCGAGAAACTCCTGCCGTCTGCCATTCTTCGAGGCCTGAGCGACGCCGAGCACGCCGAGTACCGTCGGCCGTTTTTGGCGTCGGGCGAAGCACGCCGAGCCACGCTGGCCGGCCCACGACAGCTTCCGATCGCTGGTCAGCCGGCTGAAACCGTGACCCTCGTCGAGGCCTACGCACACTTCCTGGCCGCGTCCGACTTTCCGAAGCTGTTCATCAACGCCGATCCGGGCGCTTTTCTCGTCGGCTATGCGCGCGACTTCGTCCGCACCTGGCCAAACCTGGAAGAGGTTACTGTCAAGGGTTCTCACTTCATTCAAGAGGATTCGCCGAACGAAATCGGCAGTGCAATCGCGGCCTGGCTTCCCGAGTAGGGCCCGTCCCGAGCCCAGGGGCGTCGACCCTTCGAACCGATGCGTCACGGGCTGACCTTGACCAGCCTCGACGTCGCGATCGGCCTTGTCGCCGCGGTCGGGGTGACCCAGGTGCTCGTTGCGATGTTGTTCGATGTCTCGCGCCTCGATGCGATCGCCGACCTCGGAGTCACCGCCCTGCTGATCAGCATCGCAGCGGCCGCATGCTGTCTTCCCGCCTTGCGTGCCGCGCGACTCGACCCAGCTACCGTGCTGCGCGCGGAATCGCGACGTATCATTGCGCCGCGCCAGCCTCGCGTGACCGAATGCGCCGTGGCATTGCTAGCCGTGGGATGGGGGGAGTCGTGCCGGCGTCGAATCTTCCAACCCACGAGCCCGACCTACGATGACAGCGACTGCCTTTCGATCCCCCCGAGCACGCCAAGCCGTACTGGCCTCTTATGACCGTATTCTCGGACAATGGCAGACGCCCTACGACGAGCGCGATCTCTCAACGTCGTTCGGCACGACGCACGTGATCGAAGCTGGGAACGTGGATGCGCCGCCGATCGTTCTTCTCCACGGTGGCGGCGGCAACTCCGCAATGTGGTTTCCGAACGTTGCGACGCTCGCACCGCACGCACACCTCTTCGCGGTCGACATCATCGGTGAGATGGGCAAGAGTGACGATCGGCGCCAGCCTTTCGGCGCGGATCATCATGCACAGTGGTTGGTGGAAGTGCTCGACCAGCTCTCCCTCGACCGTCCCACCCTGCTCGGAACATCGCTCGGCGCCACACTCGCCATCCAGCTCGCACTCGCCTCGTCCGAACGCATCGGCAAACTGATTCTGGTATCGCCACCCTCGTTGGCCAAGATGCGGGGTGGCTTCGCGCTGCGCGGTCTCGCTGCTCTACTGATGCCGACGCGGATGACCAGTCGCTGGTTCTATCGCTACATCACGTCGGCAAACGCCCCGGAGCCGCCGCCCTGGGCCCTGGAAGATCTGTGGATTCGCAACCGGGCGCAACGCCTCGACACCCGACCGATCCCCGTACTGTCCGACGCGGAGATCACGCGACTACCTGGGGAAACGCTTTTGCTACTCGGCAGGGACGATCCCATCTACGGTGCGGAAGAGGAAGCAAAGCGGGTCGCAGAGCTTGCGCCCAACGCAATAACTATTGTGATCAATAACGCCGGCCACGTCACGAGCGTCGAGCAACCCACCCGTTTCGGCGAGTTGGTGGTCGACTTCGTGCGCAGTCGTTCCGAAGCAGCAGAAGAAGCGTCGCAACCATCGACTTGATGCCTCATCCCTCCCGATCGGCATCCGCGAACTACTCATGACAAGTCATCGCGATCCTTCTCCACCGGCGAGTGATCTCGCGCGGTGAGGCTCGAGAGACGGATCTCTCCGTCCTATGGCATGTCCGGGCTAGTTCTCGCCCTGCTCGCCCTGGTCGCCGCCACCGCCGCCACCGCCGCCGCCGCCGCATGGGCAATCAATTTCTTCCGCGATGAAGAACGACGTCTCGGTGTAGTTGCCATCGGGATCCGTATCGATCTGATCCGGGAAACCTGGGCAGCTCACTTTCGTGCCGACAATTTCCAGGAAAGCCGATGAGTCGTAGTAGTCGGTCCACGTACCCGTGCAAGCCGCAGGAGCCGCGGAAGCAAGGAACAGCGCGGCGACCAAGACCATGGCTGAGAGCAGAAAACGACTGATGAAACGTTTCGATTCGGACATTATGAACTCCCTCAAGGACACTGGAGAATTCCAGCGATGCAATGATAGCCATAAAGCTCCAGCCATCACAAGCTTCGACCGATTCGTCGTGCAAAGAGGGTGATCACGTGACTTTGGTGCGAGCGCGGAATCGCTCCGCGCGATAGCTTCCGGAGTCCAGGACATCGGTCAACGCGGCGGCGGCATCCCACACATCCACGAACCGAACATAGAGCGGCGCAAAGCCGAAGCGCATGATATCGGGCATTCGAAAGTCACCGATCACACCGCGCTCGATCAGGGCACGAATGACAGCATAGCCATCCGGATGACTCAGCGAGATCTGACTGCCGCGATCCTGTGGCTCGATTGGCGTCGTGACGGTGATGCCATGCCGATCGATCAGCGGCTCGATCAGCTCCAGGAAGCGTGCCGACAAAGCTTGTGACTTGGCGCGTATGGCAGCCATGTCGAGCGCCTCGAAGACATCGAGCGCTTCGTCGAGCGCGCTCAGACTGAGCACGGGCCAGGTGCCGCATTGAAAGCGCTCGACGCCCGGCGCCGGTCGGTAGTGGTCGGCAAAAGCGAAGATGTCTTCGTGCCCGAGCCAACCTTGAAGCGGCGTACGCGCCTCGTCCTGCAGCCTTGGCGCGACGTAGAGGAAGGAGGGCGCGCCAGGGCCGCCACTCAGATACTTGTATCCACAGCCGACCGCGAAATCCACATCGCAGCCCGAGAGATCGATGTCGACCACACCGGCCGTGTGCGAAAGATCCCAGAGCATCAGCGCCCCGGCCTCGTGCACTGCGTGGGTCACGGCGCGCATGTCGGCCAGCGCGCCGGTCAGGTAGGAAGCATGGCTGCTGAGCACGATCGCCACGTCGTCATCCAGCGCACGACGCAGATCCCCTTTCGCCCGGCGAAGGGTGACTCGGTCACCGAGCAAGTTGCACAAGCCGTCAGCCACGTAACGATCGGTCGGAAAGTCTGAATCATCGATCAAAACCACCCGACGATTCGGGCGCAAATCCAGACCTGAGGCCAGCAACTTGAAGAGATTCACGGAAACCGAATCAGCCACCGCGACATCCTCGCCGCGCGCGCCGATCAAACGCGCGATCTTGCCACCTGCCGACCGCCAAAGGTCGATCCAAGGATCGTTCCAGGAGCGCACCAAGCGGACGCCCCACTCCTGCTCCACGGTGTGCGCGAGGCGCCCGGCCACAGCCTTGGGCAAGGCCCCGAGTGAGTTGCCGTCCAGGTAGATCAGCTCATCGGCCAACACGAAGCGTTCTCGCACTTCCGCCAATGGGTCCTGCGCGTCGAAGGCAAGAAACTGCTCCCGCGGTACGTCGATGGGCACCTCTTCGCTCTTCATCATGCGGAAGCGTACCGTGAAACCCATTCCACTATCGTAGTCTGGCCCACCTCGACATCGAATCGCGAAGGACTAGGTGAACACCTCGTAGGGCTGTCCTGATTCGCGTTTGTCGCGGCAAGCTCCGAGCACGTGCGACCCTGCGCGAGCCGGACGACGGCGCTCGTCGAGCGCAGACGACGGACCATGCCCGTTCGCAGTCGGCCGGACCGACCATGGTGAATAAAATTCAACCCAGAGAGGAAGGAATCATGTCTCAAGATGAATCAAGCTTGAACCAAGGCCCCGTTCGGGTCGAACGCTGGGCGAGCGAAACCCCGCTCTTCGTCTTCGTCGTCTTCGGATCCCTGGTGGTCTGGTTGCTCCTCGCGCTGTCGCTGGTCGGAATCCTCTACGCCGCGTTGATCGGCCTCTTTCTCTTTCTCGTCCGTGCGACGTTCGTCGCCTACGTGCGTGGCAGCGCGGTCCGTCTCGGCCCCGAGCAATTCCCCGCGCTATACGAACGTGTCGTAACACTCTCGCAGCGCGCTGGGTTGCCGGAAGTACCGGCGGCATACGTGATGGAGGCTGGCGGATCGCTGAACGCCTTCGCCACCCGCTTCTTCCGCACCCGCATCATCGTGCTGTTCTCGGATCTCCTGGAAGCCTGCGAGGATGACGACACGGCACGCGACATGATCATCGGCCACGAGATCGGCCACATCCACGCACGCCACCTCGACTGGTGGTGGCTGATCGCGCCCGGCACCCTGATCCCCTTCCTCGGCCACGCCTATTCGCGCGCCTGCGAGCTCACCTGTGACCGCTACGGTGCCATTCTCTGCGGCGACGAACGGGGCGCCACCCGCGGCCTGACCTTGCTGGCCGCCGGGCGTAAGCACGGTCCCGCGGTCAATCTCGAGGCCTACGTCGCCCAATCCGAGGACCTCGACACGGGCTGGATGACCATCGGCAAGTGGCTCTCCGGCTATCCGCCGCTGTCCAGTCGCGTGGCCGCACTGCGACCGAGCCTCACGGAGGGAGTGGCCCGCTCGATCCGAGGGCCGCTTCGCGCCACGCTGATCATGGGAAGCATCTTCATCATCCCGGTCATTGGCTCGGTGCTCGTCTTCGCCCTGCTCCTGCCGTCCTTGCAAAACAGTCTCGATGCACTCAACGAGCCTTCGGCCTTCGCAGACGATGTCACGACGCCCTTCGAAGGGGACACCGATGCCGCGCGGGCACAAGTCGAAGCGGACTTCGAGACCATCATCGACACCGTCCGGATCGCGGTCGCCGATGGCGCGGCCATTCCCGAGGACACGGACGAGCTGGATGCACTGTGGGAGGACTTGCTCGGCACCACAGCCCCCCGAGACCCCTTCGACTCGCTGCAGTACGGCTTCTACGAGATCGACGGTGAGCTCACCCTGTGGTCGAGCGGTGCCGACTCCGACCCCGGAACCGCCGACGACATCGAGAGGACTTTCACAGTCGAGCAGACCGCGCCGTCGACCTGAGCACCAGCGTCGGCTCGCCTTGGGCTCTCGATGACTTCTTGGCATCCTTCGCTTCCCAAATCGTATGTACTCGCCAAGAACGGTTACGTGCATCGCATACTCGCCGTGACCACCATCGCAAGGTCCACGCTGCGATTCTGCAGAACGTCGCGATCATCGTGAAAGCAGGCGGATTGAAATCGGCGCTCGCCGAAACCCTGATCGCGAAGCCCGATTCTGGTTCCGACGCATGATGACGAGCCGCTGTCGGCCGGCCGGACGGCAACCGCTATGGAGGCGATGCCGTCCGGCGCAGAGCGCCGCCATGCTCGGTGGAGACGCGAGGCTCCCGCCCTTTCTCAGGGCGTCGAGAACGTGCCGACCACGGACCAGCGGGACAACGTGTCGAAGGTGCCCGCGGCAATGGTCTTGGCGCAACCGGCGACCACCTGGAACTCGTAGTTGGTGTTCGGCGTGAGACCAGTCAGCGTCACCGTATTGCCGGCGTTGGGTCCGCGATAGGTCCACAGCTGCTCGCCGACCGGGCGGTAACGCACGGCGTGCCGCGGGCTCGTCGACGTCCAGCTGAGCGATGCGCGGGTGGTCAACGTCGACGTGGCGATGGGGTTGGTCGGCCGGGTGCACGATATCCCGGAATGCCATTCGTCGGCATTGGCAAAGCCCTCGTACTTCTGACCGTTGAAGATGAACTCCGCGCGCTCCTCGGTGATGCCATTCTGGATCTGGCCGGCCACCGGGTAGCCTTGGATGATCAGCGAGTCGAGGAAGCGATGATCGTGGAGCTCGTGGAAGAGCTCGGCGCCGCTATGGCCCGCGGCCCATTCCACACTCTGATTGCTGGACGGCTCATCGTAGGCCAGGCGGTTGATCGCCTCCACACCGCTCCAGTCGGTCCGGTCGGCATAGCGCATGCGGAAGGCCTGCTGGTTGTTCCAAAGCTTGAGGTTGTCGATACGCTGGGTCCGACGATCGACCGCACCTGACGACTGGATGTCGAGGTGGTAGTCGAAGCTCAAGTCGTTGTACCAGGCGACGCTGTTCGAGTTGTTGAAGCGCAGGCGGAAGCCCACGTAATTGCCATAGGCTTCGAAGCCGTCCATCTCGAGAATCGGCAGATCGACGACGACGATGCGGTCGGTGCCGGTCTCGCCCGGTCGCTGCCAGTGGCGCGGGTTGAGGCTCGCCGCCGTACCGGCGCCGTAGACCATGTCGATCCACGCGCGCGGGAAGTGGCTGTACTTGTTCTTCTGGTAGCCGTCGGTGTCGGTGTAGAACGCGGTCGGCAGGGGCGCGCCGGTGGTAAACCACACCATGCCCGCACTGTCACAGCCGCTCGCCACGTTGTCGCGCACGCGGATCGCAGGCCCCTGGAACCAGAATCCATCGCCCCGGAAGCCGAAGTCAGAGAGGGGCTGCGGACGCTGCGCATTGTTGAAAACGAATCGGAAGATGGGATCGAAGACGCCGTCGCCACGGCCTCGGATGGCGATGTTCTCGAAGAAGTTGCCGAGCTCGTCGCCGGATTCGGTCACGAAGCCAGCTCCCACGAAGTCATAGGCCACATTGCGCTGGAAGTCCACGTGACTCGAATGGTTGACGAACCCCCAACCAGCCGCGTCACGCACGACACTGCCGTGCACGGTCGATGCAGGCGGCCCGGCAGGGTTGGCGACCCCGTTTTGATGGAAGTGGAGGCTGTAGCGCCCACGCGGATTGCTCGGTGGGGTCGAAGGCTCGACGACCTCGAAGCTCGTCGGATTGGTCGAATTCGGCTCAAGCGTGACGATGAGGTCGTTGAGCGGCACCGCCTTGTTGGTGCGCCCGAGACCTTCGAAAGAAGCGTTGTGGATGATCACATCGCCACTGCGTAACATGATGTGACCGCGGTTCGCGATCGGTGACGTCGACGCCGAGCGGAAGACCAGGTTGCGGGTCAGATTGGCAACATGCAGATCCATGTTCGGCGCGGCACGGCGATGGTCGTGCTCGAGGTCCTTCACGAAGCTGTAGCCGTTCGCAACAAAGCCGTTGATCGTCCTCACCTCGTCTTGCGAGGACGTGGGGCTCGTGTAGCGATCGAAATGGCTGCCGGTGAGGACGACCTCGTCGCCCACCTCCCAATCGCCCGGCAGCAGATCGACGGTTACGGACGTCGCGCCCGCGAGCGCGTCCGACGACTTCGCCGCCATGTGCTTCTTGGGCTCGCCGTACCAGCGGATGGCGCCGTCCGACACCAGGCCACGGGTCATCTGCTTGGGGTCCCAGACGGTGTCGAGCGCACCCGAACCCGTGAAGACTACCTCGGCCTTGAAGGCGCTACCGACATGGTTCGGACCGCCCGCGCCGATGCGGAACGTGGCACCGCTGGCCACATAGATCGTCTCCACCTCGAGCTTGGTATCACTGTGAATCCACAGGCGGAACTCGCCATCGACCTTGAGATAGCGGATGGCGTCGGGCTCGACACGCTGAACGGTGACGAGGCAAGCTGAACCGTTGCAGGTCGCCGGAACGAGAACATCGTCGCCCGGTCCCGGGATCCCAGTACCGCTCCAGGTGCTGTCGCTATGCCACGCGCCACTGCGCACGGCAACGTATTCGAAGGTACCGTCCGCGGCGTCCGGGAAGGGTCCGGCATGGGCGGCGCCCGCGCAGAAGAGGACGGTAAGCGTCGTGAAGGCGATGGCTACAAGCTGTCTCATGATGGATGCTCCTTGAAGTTGGTGATCGCCCCGAGTCGGCGGATGAGGCAGCCGGTGTCGACTACCTATTTGTAGAGGCGTTTTCCCGCGCCCAATCCGCGCATCGCCCGCATCGCAATGCGCGGATGGGTCTCGATCAGAAGGCGCTCGTATCGGCGCGGCCACAGAAGGCCTGCGGGCTGGAGTAGGTCTTGGTCACGTTGGTCACCGTGTCCTTCACCACCACCTGATAGCTTTGATCGGTCATCGATCCGAAGAACACCCAGAATTTTCCATTGAAGGCGGTGCCATCGATCACCTTCACGGGCACCTCGCCGTTGCTCGTGCTGAAGAAGGTGAAGACACCACTCCAATCCGTCAGCTCGAAGCCGTTCTGCACCACGCCGCCACGCTTGACCTCGACCTGAAATCGGTTGCCCAGGAGGCAGAGGCGTTTGCTGGTCGGTGCGCACGCGGCCTTCCCCGCGGGTGCGGCGAGATCCGCGTCGAATGTCAAGAACCCGGAACCCTCCGACACGCCTTCCGAAGCAGAGGGCACTGCCTTGAGGAAAGCCTGGGTGTCAGCACCACCACAGTTCACCGTGCCGGAGGAGGCCGGCCGCGAGTAGTTCTTCGTGGTTCCTTTGATCGTGTCCGTGATCTTCACGGTGTACTGAAGATTGGTCATGGCGCCGTGGAACGCCCAGAAGCGGTTGTTTACCGACCGGCCGTCGAGCATCTTGACGCCGACCTCGAGGTTGGCCGCGGCGAAGAACCAGAAGAAGCCAGTCTCATCGGAAAAGGTCTTGGTGCGCGCCTTCTTGGTCACGCCGCCGTCGACGAAGTCCACCTCCACCTGGAAGCGATTCTTGAGCAGGCAGAGTCGCGTCGAAGTCGGCGTACAGGTGCCAACCTCCTTCGGCCGAAATGCCGCATAGGAGGCTTTCTGTGTGGTCGCGACCCGCGCGTTGTCCTTGGTCGGTGTGCCGGTCGCGGAACCGCCGAGATTGACGTTCGGGTTGGAGAAATTGTTCACCCGTGTGCACACGGCCCCGGTGATCGGCCCACCGATGCGGATGCATTCCATGATCGAAGCCTTGTTCACGCCGTTGACCGCGAACTGGTGGCCGCTGGCGAAGCTGAACAGTGGCAGCGGGTCGGAGCCGGTGTGGAGCATGCCGTAGTTGTGCCCGAGCTCGTGGCCGAACGTGAAGTCGTTGAGACCGCAGCCATCCCGGTGCACGGTGAAGGCACGTTGTCCGAAGAGACCCGGGATCGAGGTGGTGACGCCGCCGATCGTGGCGCTCAGGATGCCTCCATTCGACTGCGGCAGGTTGGCAATGCCACAGAAGACGGCTGAAAAAGACTGCGGCACGAAGAGCGCCACCATGTCCGCACCGTAGGCATCGCGCAGGTTCGCGACTTCGGTCGGCTCGGTGTTGATCCACTGCCATGCCGAGAGGCCGGTATTCTGCGGCGGCTGCGCTCCAGTGAGCTTGGCCATGTGCACCAGGCGGTAGCGTGCGCTCACCTGGCTACGGATGAACGCGGTGTTGGCCAAGACCACCGAGTCTTCGATGAAGTCGCGCACGCCAGTCTCGGCGGCGCCGGAGAAACCGTTGGTGTAAACCGCCAGGACGTCGATCTCGGTCGTCATCTTGCGGGTGGGCTGTCCGACCGGCGCCTCGGCGACATCGGGCGGCACGATCGGCAGACTCGGTGCTGCGTCGACATCGGTCGCATCCAGGCCGCAGGACGGCGTGGATGCCTCGATTCGCACAAATTGATGCAGACCGGGCCCGGCGCTGATCAGCCGGTACTGCTCGTCATCCAGGTTCAAGATGCCCGTGACGTGGTCACGGTGATGGATGAGTTGAAGGTAGCCACCATCGGTGGTCAGCCCGTCATCGGGAAGTCGCGCCGTGCCCACCCAACTGGTCAGGCCGGCGTCCTCGATCAGGAAGAGCTCGCGAGACGCGACCAGCACCCGACCGTCTGGCAAGGCGAGCTCGAGCGTAGGTGGATTGGTCGCCACCAACGCGGCATCGAGCACCACGTCGTAGCGCGCGACCGCGCCCGAGACGGCCACCTCCTCGAACGCCTTCGAGGGCAGGCCGGGATCGTAGGTAAAGAGACGATCGGGCGACGAAGCCAGGATGGGCGCAGCGAGCAACACCGCACCGCAGCAGAGCGAAACAAAAACCCAACGTGTCGTGACGAAGCGAGGACCAGACGAAGCTGTCGTACCCATGTTGAAGACCTCCTTGGTTCAGTCGACATTCGACGGAGCCTGAGGCCGTGTCACACGGAGCTCGCGTTCTCCCTTTCCATGCTGTCTTGGTTGAATCCCTCCCACCAGCTGACCTTGCCGACTCGCCAAGAAGCGCCGGGCGCAACGCAAGTCGTGAGGCACGAGCTCAGAACAACAAACTCTTACAATCTTAGCTATATTTATATTGCAAAGTCCAGGAGCTTCCCCGACGCCGCGGTCGCGAGCACGCCCAGGGATGCGTCCACGCGGTCAGCGAAGCCCGAGCGCCAGGCTCACAGGCTCGCCGTCGAGCGGCCAGCCGCGCGCGGCAGCGAGGGCACGTAGATCATCGATACGGTCACGGTTTCCCGGATGGGTCGAGAGATAGGCGGCGACCCGATCGATGCCCAGGGCACTGGCGTCCAGGCGCTCGAAGAATTTCCAGGCACCGGCCACGTGGCCGAACTCGGCCTGAACCAGCTCGAGCCCGAAACGATCTGCTTCGCGCTCGTCGTCCCGTCCGAAGCTGCGGGTCGCGAGGTTTCCCACCGTATCCGCCAGGCTGACCCGCGCCGCCGAGCTCGACACCACGGCGGCACCGATCGTCAACACTGTGACCCGACCCAGACGGCGGATGTGGTCGCGGTGCTTGAAGTGCCCCAATTCGTGCCCCATCACCAGCGCCAGCTCGTTCTCGGTCTCGACCTGGTCGAGCAAGCCCTCCGTCACCAGGATCAAGCCCCCGGGCAGCGCCATCGCATTGGCCTCGTCCCCCGGCATGATCTCGACGCGGAATTCATAGGGCGACTCGGGCCAATGCGCGGCCAACCGCTCGACCAGCTCCTGGACCGGAGCCTGGCGCGAATCGTCGCTGAGCACCTCGAGGCTGGAAAGGTCCCACGACGAGAACACCCGTGCTTCGGCCTCGGCCGGCACCAGCAGCAGGACGATGTCCACGAGCCACACCAGGAGGATGAAGAGCAGGGCGAAAACCGCCCCCAGGCCGACGATCAGCACGGTCGCTTCCTTGAGCGGATGCTCCTGGCTGACGTTGATCCCGTCGCGGGGCAGCCTGGGGGTAAAGCGCATGGCCAGGTCGCCCGTTGTCAGGACGGCGGGCTGGCGAGTCGAATTGCCGTGCCGTAGGCGAGGATCTCGATGCCGGCCGTGCCCTTGCCATCGCCACGCGCGCTCGCCATGCGCGACGTCTCGAGACGCACGTTGATCACGGCGTGAAAACCGCGGCTCGTGGCATCTTCGATCATCCTCAGGTTTGCCTCGCGGCGCGCGCGGTCGAGCAGTGGCTCATAGGATTTGACGCGACCCCCGACCAGGGCGCGCAGCGCGGCGATAAACCGCTTGAAATAGTCGAGTGAGACCACCACGCTGCCTTGCACGACGTCCGACGACGTGGCCTCCCAGCCGGCTGGCAGATTCTCGAAGGTGATCGCGGGAAAACCCCGGAAATGCTCTTCACGTGCCCGCAGGTCAGTGAAGTGACGCCGTTCGAGCAGGGTGCCGATCAGATACGTGCCGATCAGCAGCACCAGGGGAAACAGGAGCGAGATCAGAACCTCGATCGATTCAGGAGACATCGGCGCCTCCTATTCGACCCGCACGGCCGTTCCGTACGCGAAGAGCTCGGCCGCGCCCTGGGCAATGGAGCTGGTGGCGAAACGGAGGTTGACGACCGCATTGGCACCCATCGACTGTGCTTGCTCCACCATGCGGCCAGCCGCTTCCTGCCTGGATTCCTGAAGCAGCTCGGTGTAGCCCTTGAGCTCGCCGCCCACCAGGTTCTTCAGCCCGGCCATGATGTCCCGCCCCACGTGCTTCGCGCGCACAGAATTGCCCGTGACGACGCCATAGAACTCGACGATTTGCCGCCCGGGAACCGTCTCGGTGTTGGTCACGATGATGGGAAATTGCATGGCTTCGTACCTCATCCTTTTCCAATGAATCTCGGCGCGGCGACTACACGTCCGCCGCGAATCTCTTCTGCTACGTGCGAGAAGTGTCGTTCATTCTCTCAGATCGCGGGCCACCGAGCGGCTCAACACCCTCTTTTGCCCGCCCGCGCAAGGGCCAATTCCGCCGGCATGCCGAATCGCGATACGCTGCTCTCTGCCTCGGAGCCTGCACAGACGGCTCCGAGGCCGGCTACGGCGGATCGACGCCCGAGGCCGCACGAAATGGACGATGCCATGACTGCCCGCGCAAAGCTCGAGCCGATCACGCCCGTCGACCGGGCCTGGCTGCGCATGGACGAGCCCGACAATCTGATGATCATCACGGGCGTGATGACCCTCGATCGCATGGATCTGGCGACCCTGCGCCAGGTGGTCGCCGAGCGGTCGGCGGTGGCCAAGCGTTTCCGGCAACGCCTCGAGGTTCGCAACGGCAAGACGTTCTGGGTGGACGATCCGAGCTTCGACATCGACCACCACATTCAGGCGATCGACCTCGATCCCCCCGGCGACAAGGACGCGCTCGAAGTAACGGTCGGGCGCATGATGTCCGAGCCGCTGCCGCACGACAGACCCATGTGGCGCTTCTACCTGGCGCCGTACGGGGACAAGACGGTGATGATCAGCCGGCTGCACCACGCGATTGGCGATGGTGTCGGGTTGATGATGGTGCTGCTGTCGCTCACCGATCTCGAACCGTCGGGCTCGGGGGCGAAGGCGCCCAACAGCCCCTTCGCCGCACTCTTCGACGCCAGCCGCACGGTTCGCGATGCCGCGGTCGAGCGCGCCCGGACGATCATGCCCGAGGTCATCCAGCTGATGAGCCGGATCAGTGGTGGCGACACCGGCAAGAGCGACACGAAGGGCGGGGGCGCTCGGAGCGGAAGCCGACGGCCCGGCAAGGTCAAGGTCGCGGCCGGAATGTCCGGCGCGCTCGCGGCAATGACCGTGCGCAGCTCCGACCCGAAGACACCCTTCAAGGGTCCGCTCACCGTGGAAAAGCGGGTCGCATGGTCCCGCCTCGTCGGTCTCGACGAGATCAGGGCGATCAGAGGCGGGCTCGGCGGCACGATCAACGACGTTCTGCTCACCGCCATGAGCGGTGGCTTGCGCCAGTACCTCGTGAACCGCGGCGAAAAGGTCGACGGACTCAACCTGCGCGCCGCCATCCCGGTCTCACTGCGCAAGATCGACCAGCTCGCCGACATGGGCAACCTCTTCGGCCTCGTCTTCCTGTCGCTGCCGGTCGGCATTGCCGAACCCCGGGAACGGCTCGCGGAACTGCGCAAGCGCATGGCCGCGCTCAAGCGCTCGTACGAAGCGCCCGTGGTGCTCGCCGTGCTGCATGCGATGGGGCTGGCTCCACTGCCCATCCAGCGCCTGGTCGAGCGCATCTTTGGCGCCAAGGCCACGGCCGTGATGACCAACGTCCCAGGACCGCGCGAGATGCTCTACCTGGGCGGCTCGGCCATCGAAGACATGTTCTTCTGGGTGCCACAGTCTGGACGTCTCGGCTTGGGAATCAGCATTCTCAGCTATGACCAGCGGGTGCGTCTGGGCGTCTCCACCGACGCCGGCCTGATCCCGGACCCGCGCGGCATCATCGACGGCTTCCACGACGAGATCGATCGACTCCGCGCGCTCGCCGAGCGCTAGCAAACCGGCTCCCTGCGCCGATCACGAACCGCGACGGCCCGCGGGCCGCACCGCCTCATGCATCCCTAGCTACAGAGACTGCCGCCATGTCCCTTTCTTCCAGCTTCCCCCGCCCCGCCAACGAGTCTGACAGCCAGGCTGCCGAGCGCCTGGTGCTGCGCGTCGGGCATGCCCTACATTCCTTCGGCATGCCCTCGCATCGCCTGGAAACCGCCCTCGTCGACCTCGCAGGCTCGCTCGGAATCCGCGCGCAGTTCTTCTCCACGCCGACGGCGCTGTTCGCCTCCTTTGGCCACCACGACGAGCCACGCACCCGCATGCTGCGCGTCGATCCGGGCGACGCCGCCCTCGAGAAGCTCACCCGCCTGCAGCGCATCCTCGATCGCGTCAGGCTGGGCACCCTGGGTCCGCGCTCGGCCGCCCGCGCAGTGGCGGCCGTGGTCGAGGCACCGATGCGCTTCGGCCCGCTCAGCCTGGCCTTCTCGACGGCGCTCGTCGCTGGCCCGGCCGCAGTTTTCTTCGGTGGCGGCTGGCGCGAGGTCGGCGCGGCTTCCGTTGCCGGGCTGATCGTCGGCCTGCTCGGCTGGCTGGGTACCCGCAGCTCCGCCGTCGACCGCGTCTTCTACCCGCTGGCGGGCGCCACCGCCGCCCTGATCGTCTCGGCCCTCGCGGCATGGACCGGCTCCCTGGCTACCGGCATCGCAGCGATCGCCGGCCTCATTGTGCTGGTGCCCGGCATGACCCTGACCCGTGCCATGAGTGAGCTTGCTGCCCGCCACCTGGTGTCCGGCGCGGCGCGCATGGCCGGCGCCCTCCTGGTCTTCCTGACCCTCGGCTTCGGTGTCGCCGTCGGCGGCGCCGTGGCCACGGCCCTCTTCGGACCGGCGGCACCGGTCACTCCGGTCGCCTTCCCGGCGTGGGCGACCTGGCCGGCATTGCTCGTCGCTGCCCTGGCCCTGGTCGTCCAGTTTCAGGCCCACCCGCGCCAGGCTGGTTGGGTGCTGCTCGCCGGCGTCTTCGCCATCTTTGGCGTGCAAGTCGGCAGCAGCCTGCTCGGCCCCGAGCTCGGCGCTTTCATCGGTGCCCTGCTCGTCGGCCTCGCCGGCAACGCTGTAGCGCGCTGGCGGCGCATGCCCGCCTCCCTGCTGCAGATGCCCGGCCTCATTCTGCTCGTGCCCGGTTCCGTCGGTCTGCGCAGCGTCAATGCCCTGGTCGCCCACGACACCCTGGCCGGCATCCAGACCGCCTTCACCGTCGGCATGGTCGCCATTTCGCTGGTCACCGGCCTTCTGGTCGCCAACGTCCTCCTCCCGTCGCGCCGCGCCGTGTGAGCACGCCTTGCCCCGGAGCGACAAAGTGGTCACTGTGACCACATGACTACCCAAGACATGGCCGTCGGCACGCGCGAGCTGAAGACCCGCCTCGACACCGACCTTCGCCCGGTTCGGGCAGGCGCGCGGCTGGTGGTGACGGACCGTGGCCGACCGATTGCCGAGCTGCGTCCCCTGGAGATGCCGGAGGACGGTCTCTGCTACGCCCTCGATGGTCTGACGGCACGCTGCGTGCTCGGTGGCACCCTCGGCGAGCGCCAGCCTCTCGAGCACTTCGAGCCCATTGACGGTGGCACGGCATCACCCGATCGCTCACTCAGTGACGCCGTGATCGCCGACCGGGAGGAGCGCTTCTGATCACGTTCCTGGACACCAGCGCGCTCGCCAAGCGGTACCTGCGCGAGCCCGGAACGGATCCGGTGCGCGCAAGGCTGCGCGACGATCGTCTGGTCGATGGTGCCCGGTCCGAAGGGCTCCCGATCGTCTGAACCCGGCCCTTCGACGCTCCCCAACTCTTCCTCGACACTGCCCCAGGCTCGCCACAATCAGGTGCCAGCCTCATGGTGCGGCCACCTCACGATGTGGCCTACCTCTTTCTTTGGCCGGAAGGAGACCGACGACGAAAGGAGCAGCCATGAGCATCACCCGACGCGTTACAGGAGCCCTCGGAGCATTCGGCAGTGTCGGTGCGGTGGTCTTGGCCTTGCTGATCCACGACGAAGGCTGGGGTGAGTTCGCCGCAGTCTTCGCGCCCGTCTTCTTGGTGCCCTTGATTGGCCAGCTCGGCGACCACGGCCGCGCGACCATCGCCCGCCTGATTCGCCTGTCCGGCTACCTGGGTGCACTGGCTTTCGCGATCGCCATCGTCTCGATTGTCATCGCCGAGCGCGGCCACCAGCCGCCGGTCGAAGGCGCCCGGCTCGCCATCATGCTGATGATGACCGGCATCTGGATGGCCGGCGCCAACCTCCTCGGCGGCCTGCGCAAGACCCTACCCGCTCCCATCGCGAGCCTCGGCGTGATCGCCGGCAGCGCCTGGTCGCTCATGCTCTCGAGCGCGGCGCTCTACGACCTGGCACCTGCCACCGCGGGTGGCCTGACCACCCTCTGGGGTCTCGTCGTCGTGCTCTTCGCCGTCGCCTTTCCGTTCTGGTCGCTGCTGCTCGGCATCTGGTTGCTGGCCGGCGCGACACCGATGGCACCGCCCCGCGACGAGCCGGCAAGGGTGCTCGCTGCCAACTGACGGCAGCTGCGAGCTACCAGCGGCAGGCCGACGAGCAGGAACCAATTCCCGCCCCATACAGTCCAAGACTCCCGACACCGCGACGCGCGCTCGCAGCCTTCAGCCGGCTTGATGCCTTGATCCGAGCGTCGCTTCCTGATGAGAAGCGGCGCGCCTTGGAGGTCGCTCATGGTTCGCGCTCCTGTCGCTGCTGCACCGGAACATCCTTATTCCTTTCTCTTTTCTCACGACTACGCCGAGCGGCGTCGACTCCAGGCGGCGTTGATAGCCGCCGCGATTGCGCACGCGGGCTTTTTGCTGATTGCCTGGCCGCACGAAGCCGCCATGCCAGTCGAGCCCGAAGCGCGGGCGGTCGTCCAGCCCCTGACCGAGGTCCGAATCCGCAAGCCGACGCCACCGCCCGAGCCTCGGGCGGAGCGACCGCGGGCGACCCGGCGGGTTCCCATGCCCGAGGCGCCGCCGATCGAGACACCGACCCTCGAGCCGATTCCGCTGCCCGTGGTCAACACACCCGTCGAGCTCGACCTGCCCGTCGTCAGCATTCCGGCACCTCCGGCGCCTCCCGAGCCGGCACCGCCGACCGAGGTCGAGCCGTTGCGCGTGGGCGGGGCCATTACCGCGCCAGTTCGGCTGGTCTTCGTGAACCCGCGCTACACCGAGATCGCGCGCCGTGCCCGCATCGAGGGCACGGTGATTCTCGATACGGTCATCGCGCCAGACGGCAGCGTTCAGGACGTCATCGTGCTGCGTGGTCTCCCCATGGGCCTGACCGAGGCTGCGGTGGACGCGGTCGAGCAATGGCGCTACGAGGCCACGACGGTCGGTGGACGCGCGGTTCCCGTGCGCATGACGCTGACCGTACGCTTCGGGCTGCATTAACCTGAAACGATTTTGTAACCCGTTGGCCTGCGATCGCGTAGGGAAGAACGAGCCGGTTCTTCTTTCCGCGAACGCGACGGTCGAGGGCGGAGGACCGAGAGACGTGCGGGTGTGGGTGCGGGGCCACGATCATCCAAGCCAAGGAGGCCAGCCATGTGGAGCTTTTTGTTGTGGGTCATCCTCTTCGTGCTGTGTTG
This sequence comes from uncultured bacterium, assembly GCA_937948815.1. Classification (GTDB taxonomy): domain Bacteria; phylum Acidobacteriota; class Thermoanaerobaculia; order Multivoradales; family J023; genus J023. Next base: position 9,875 of record CALFAM010000241.1, on the reverse strand, counting down.
GCCCGTGGCCTTGCTCGCACTGATCGTCTTTCCCATCGTCTGGCTGTTGGTGTTGCCGTTTCGGCTGGTCGGCATCGCTGTCGACGGCGTTTTCCAGTTGCTCAAGGCCATCCTGCTCTTGCCCGCGCGCCTGCTCGGCTATCGCCCGGCCCGTGCTCACTAGCCGTCGCCACGAATCACCTACTCTCGGAGTACCCGCCATGCGTCGACGCGAAGTCTTGTTTCCCATCGCCACCCTCGTGCTTACCGCCGGCTGCATTGGACCGGCCTTCGGCGGCGATTGCCGCGTCGAAGGCGACCTTTCCGGGTCGATCGACACTGACGGCATCACGCGGGTCGAGATCACTGCCCAGGCCGGTCGGCTCGAGGTCTTCGGCGGCGCGCCGGGCTCCACGATCACCGCCGAGGGCAGGCTGTGCGCGAGCAAGCAGTCCTATGCTGACGACGCGTCCCTCGAGGTGACCCGGCGCGGAGACACCGCGGTGATTCGCGTCGACCTGCCGAAGACCAGCGGCTGGAACGCCAACGCCTACCTCGACTTGCGGGTCGACCTGCCCAGCGACCTGCCGGTCGAAATCGACGATTCGAGCGGTGACCTCGAGGTTCGTGACGTTGGCGCGCTGACAGTTCGTGACAGCAGCGGCAACATCGATATTCAGCGCGCTGCCAGCCTCGAGATCGAAGACGGGAGCGGCGACATCGACATCGCGGACATCGCTGGCGATGTCGAGATCGAAGACGGCAGTGGCAACATCGACGCGAGCCAGATCGGCGGCGTGGTCCGGGTCGACGACAACAGCGGCGACATCGACGTGTCGCGCGTAAGCCAGGTGATCGTCGAGAACGACGGTTCGGGCAACATCGATATCCGCGACGTCGACCGCGACGTCCTGGTCCGAGAAGACGGATCCGGCGATATCCGCGTGCGCAATGCGGGCGGCGACGTCACCGTGGATCGAGACGGTTCTGGCTCGATCGTCACGTCCGACATCGGTGGCAGGGTCTCGAAGCCCGACTGAGTCTCACAGCCCGGCGCAGACCGGAGGCTCGATCGCTCTCCGGCTGCGGAACCGCGCTGGTCCGCAGCCGATCGTTCTGTCACCATCCCTCTCGCCAGCCTGAGCCCGTGCCCATCCAGACACCGGCGGCCAGGTGCTGGGAGACCACAGGTGACAGAGATCCCGCCTTTCCCGATCACGATCGACGACATTCGCGCAGCGCACGCGCGCATCCGGGGCTTGGCTGCTGAAACGCCGCTGAAGCCGTCCTACACGCTCTCGGAACGGGTAGGACGGCCGGTCCACCTCAAGCTCGAAACCACACAGCCGACCGGCGCTTTCAAGCTCCGGGGAGCCGCCAACGCGGTGCTGAGCTTGCCAGAGTCGGTGCGACAGCGTGGCGTGGTCACCATGTCCAGCGGCAACCACGGACAGGCATTGGCCTACGTTGCCCGTACCCTCGGAATTCCGGCGATCATCTGCCTGTCCGAACAGGTCCCGGAGATCAAGGTCGACGGCATTCGCCGGCGCGGCGCCGAGGTCCGAATCACCGGCCACGATCAAGACTCGGCCACCGAGCATGCGCTCACCCTCGCCGCCGAGTTGGGCATGACCTACGTCTCCCCCTTCGACGACGCCGCGGTGATCGCAGGTCAGGGGACCATTGCCCTCGAGATCCTCGAGCAAGCCCCTGCGGTCGACACGCTGATCGTGCCGGTGAGCGGCGGCGGGTTGATGGGCGGCATCGCGCTCGCCGCGCGGGCGCTGCGGCCGAGCATTCGCCTGCTCGGCGTCTCCCAGGCGCTCGGGCCAGCCATGCACGACAGCATTCGCGCCGGACGCATCGTCGCCGTCGAGGAGGAGCCGAGCCTGGCTGACGCGCTGCAAGGCGGCATTCCGTTCGACAACCGCTTTACCTACGCCCTGTGCCGGGACCTGGTCGACGACATCACCCTGCTCTCCGAGGAGCAGATTGCCCGCGCCATGGTCTATGCCTTCGTCCACGAGCGGCTGGTGCTCGAAGGAGGCGGCGCGGTCGGAATCGGCGCGCTCTTGGACCCGACCAGCGTGCCCGCGAATCGTCGACTCGGCGATCGGGGGCTCGGCGATCGGGGGCTCGGCGATGACGTGCGCCGTAGCGGCGAGATCGCGGTCGTGGTGAGCGGTGACAACGTCGACCCACGTCGGCTGGCGGGGCTGGTCGCGGATCACGCAGACGTCTGAGCCGCCGGCGAGCCGTCAGGGATGCGTGGGCAGGGCCTGCCGCTCGCCGGTCTCCAGGGCCTTCTCGTAGACCGTGAGCAGCGCGGCGTCATGCTCACTCCAGGCTGAGCCCCCCATGCTGGAGAGGGCACGCTGGCCCTCGACGGCCATGCGGAAATCGCCTCCTTCATAGGCAAAACGGGCGAGCAGTCGCTGGACACCGGCCGGATCGTCGATCTCACGGTCGAGCTCGAGCGCGCGGTCGAGGTGCGGGCGGGCCTGGAAGCGATAGCCCTTCGCGACGAGGATCCCGGCCAGCGCCAGCGACGCCTTCCCCTCCGCGCGGAGGTCGCCAACCGTCAAGGCCATGTCGAGCACGTCGCCATAGAGCGCCTCGGCCTCGGTCGTGTCGCCGCGACCGGCGGCCAGATCCGCGCGGCGTCGCGCCAGGACGATCGCTCGCCCCCGATCGTTCCGCTGGCGGTCGTGCGCGAGAACCTCCGCCCACAGGCTATCGGCCTGCTCCAACTCGCCTTGACGCGCCGCAATCTCACCGAGATTGGCGGTCGCGGTCATCGCGATCTCGGTATCGCCGATCTGTCGGCCGACGTCACGCGCATCGCCGAACAGCGCCTGCGCGCCATCGAGATCGCCGTCGGCGAGGCGCAGTGAGCCGACCTCGAGCAAGGTCCCGGCCCTTCCCAGCTGGTTGCCCACTGCTTCGTGGAGCTGAAGGGCTTCGAGAAACAACGACTCGGAACGCGCCGCCTGTCGCTCGCTGAGCGCCAGGCGCGCACGCGCGGTCTGTACCCGGGCCTGCGTCCTCCGCTCGCCGAGCGCGGACAAGCGTGACTGGGCCTGCAGGTGGAGCTCTTCGGCCTCGGCGACCCGCCCCTCGAGGGCAGCGATCTCCGCCAGCTCGACCAAGGCTTCGGCCTGCAACTCGCTGTCACCCCGCCCCTGCGCTTGCTCGAGAATCTCGAGGCCCAACGCCTGGGCACGAACCAGATCCCCCGAGGCCCGGGCGCTCGCGGCCAGTTCGCGGCGCGCGGCCAGAAAGCTCGGCTGGAGCTCCAGCGTGTTGGCAAAGTAGGACTCGGCCTGCTCGGGTCCTTCGGTCGCCAAGACATGACGCCCGATGCCGTAAAGACGATCGAGAAACGCACTTCCAGAGAAGGAACGGTCGAAGGTCGGGCGCAAGGCGTCGGGGGCCAAGCCATGCACGACACCCGTAACGAGGCGATCGGCTGCAGCGAGCACGGTCTCCCCTTCGAAGACGTGGTCGACCTTGTCTTGCGGATCCGCTGCCGCGGAGAGCGTTGCCTGAATCCTGTAGCCATCACGGCTGCGCTCCACGCGAGCCTCCAGCAGCACGGCGGCGCCGAGCGCCATCGCCACCTCGCGTGCCCGCGTCCGGCCATGCTCGGTTCCGAGGTCCAGGCCGCGGCCGCGCAAGGCGTCGCGTAGCTCGGCCGGCGGTACGACGTCGAGGTCCGGGGTGACCGCCACGACCTCCGCGATCATCGGCCCCAGGCCGAACTGCACCCAGGCCTGGGAGCGCTCGCCGGTGGCGTTGACGAAGGGCAGGACGCCGACCGTACCCTCGCCCTCGATCCGCAGCTCAGGCACGCTGAACATCGATTCGGGGCGCAGCGCGATCGCCACCACGGCCACGGCCAACACCAGGGCCAGCGCTCCGATCGCGATCCGCCCCCAACCGCGTTTCCTGGGTCGAGGAGGTGGCGCCGGCTCGGCGGGTTGAAAGAATTGGGCCGGTGGCGCCGCGCCCGTACCGTGCGGAGCTTGGGAAGACGTGTTCGTATCGGCTGGGGATTGAGCATCCATGGTCGACCGCACGTTATACCAATCGCGATCCGCCCATCTCAAACGATGCAGCGTCGAACCTTGCAGTAGACTGAGGACCTAGCAGGCCAAGAATTCGATCGGTGACTGGCCGATCCCATGCGGGCCCTGCGTGTTGCTCACGCGAGTGACGCTTCGATCGGGCGCTGAGGACGAGAAGGAGGCTGGCGCGGACATGGCGCTGCCGCTCGAACGCATCGAAGGCAAGTACGAGATCGTCGCCAAGATCCACGAAGGTGGCATGGGCGCGGTGTATCGCGTTCGTCACCGCCTTCTGGACGAGATCCGGGTGATCAAGATCTTGCGGCCGCGGCTCGCCGGGGATCGGGAGCTGTCGGAGCGATTCGTCGACGAGGCCCGTGCCGCCATCCGCCTGCGCCACCCCAACGTCGTCCAGGTGCACGACTTCACCCTCGACGACGATGGCGTCGGCATCCTGGTGATGGAGCACATCGACGGCGTCAATCTTCACCAGCTCCGTGCCATGGGTTCGCCCTCGATCGCGCTCGGCGCCGAGATCGCACACCAGAGCCTGCGCGCCCTCGGCTACCTCCATCGACGCGGATTCGTGCATCGCGACGTCTCGCCAGACAACCTCATGCTGACCCTCGATGCGGATGATCAGCCGCTGGTCAAGGTGATCGATCTCGGGATCGCCAAAGACCAAGCAGCCGCGCTGCATCGCACCGAGAGCGGCGTATTCCTGGGCAAGTTTCGCTATGCCTCGCCCGAGCATTTCGCGGCTGAGGACCCCACCCATGTCGCCCCCCCCAGCGATCTCTACGCCCTCGGCGTCGTGCTCTACGAGCTGCTGACGGGTCGATTGCCGATTCGCGGCAGCGAAGCTGCCTCGCTGATCGCCGGCCACCTGTTTCGGGAGCCCTATGCGTTCTCCGAGACGGACCCCCAAGGACGCGTGCCATCGGCGCTCCAGGCGCTCTTGTTGCGTTCGCTCGCCAAGAAGCCCGAAGAGCGATTCGCCGATGCCAAAGCGATGATCGACGCGCTCGCGCCGGTGCGCGCGAGCCATCCCTTGGACGAAGCTGCCCGGCTCGAAGCCGTCGACCGCGTGGCCGACCGGGTCTCGTCCGAGGTCGACACCAGCGTGGGTTCGACACAGATCCGTCTCGACGCCGGTTTCAGCCTCGCCGCCACACCCGCGCCCCGGAGCCTCAAAGCGTTCCCCGACGATCAGGACGACCAGACGTCTGTGTCGGCCATCGATTCCGAGGACCTGACTCCGCTCGAAGGCGAGACGCTCGAGCACGATCATCCCTTCGATCGCTCGGTCGCGGTGGGCTGCACCCGGGCCGCTGCCGGTGACTTCGCCGGTGCGGTCGAAGCCTTCGGCCAGGCTCTCGAGATGCGCCCCGACAGCTTCGCGGTCCGTCTCCTGCTCGAAGAAGCGCAGGCGAGCCAAGCCGATTCGTCCGACGCCAAGCGCGCAGATTCCGCGATGGCCGACGAAGTCGAAGGGACGGACTGACCCTGGTGGAAGCGCTCGAAGTCGCGAACGTCGACCTCGATGATGTCGCAAACACCACGGCCGAAGACTGTGAGCTCGCCCCCGTGGATCCCGAAGATTCGAGCCTCGGCTCCGAGGGGCTGGGGCGTGCCGTGCTGTGGACGCTGTTGGCGTCGCTCCTGGTCCGCCTGCTCTACTTCGCGGAGCATGCCGGCTCCGCGTTCTTCGGCATCGCCATTCTCGACGAGGCGTACTACGACGGTGCGGCGCGCGCCTTGCTCGACGGCCAGGCCGGCGCGGTTCTGGGTGACAGCTTCCGCCCGCCGCTCTACCCCCTGCTGCTCGCCGCTTGCTACCGCCTGGGTGGCAGCGAGCTCGGCGTGGCCGCGGCGATCGCGGCGCAGCATGTCCTCGGCATCGCAACCGCCATTCTGGTGACCCTGTTGGGAGCGCGGCTGGCCAACCGCGCGAGCGCCGGCCTCGCCGCCGGCCTGCTCTTCGCGCTTGCCGGGCCACCGCTCTTCTTCGAGGGCGAGCGGCTGATCGTCACCCTGTTCACCTTTCTCGTCACCTGCACGCTTTGGTTCGCGTCCAAGGTGAGTGTCAGCGAAGGGCGGTCGTTCTTGGCCTGGTGCGGAATCGGCCTTGCGATTGGCCTCGCGACCCAGGCCCGGGCCAATGCACTCCTGCTGTTGCTCCCCCTGACGCTCGTTCCGCTCGTCTTGCTGAAGGACATCGGCATCCGCCGGAAAAGCGTCGGCATCTTCGCTGCCTGCTCCGCCTGCTTTGCCGTGCTCGTCGCGGGTGGGGCGCTTCGGGCTCACCATGGCAGTGGGTTCCAGCTCCTGCCATCTGCAGGTGGCGTCAATCTCTATCTCGGCAATGAACGCGGTGCGGATGGCATCGTGCCACGCCAGGATCGCCCGGTGACCTATGGCGAGGCGTATCGCGACTCGGTCGCGGTATTCGCCGAGCAGGAGTTCGAGGCGGCCCGCGCCCGCGGCGAGGTCGAGGGCACGGGTGCGCGCGCCATCTCTCGCTACTGGACGGGACGCGCGCTCGAGGAAGTCGCTGCCGACCCGATCGGGCGCCTGCGCCTGATGGTGCGCAAAGGCACGCTGCTCTTGACCAACCGCGAGCTGCCGAACAACAAGCACTACGCTTTCATCCTCGAGCACGAGTCACCACTCCTGCGTCGTATGCCGGTACGCTGGTGGTTCCTCTTCGCGCTCGCCCCAGTCGGCTTCATCGCCGCCTGGCGAAACGGCAACCGCGTCCTGGCCGCCTGGACGGTGGGCAGCGTGCTCGTGCTGGCCGCCGGCATCGTGTTGTTCTTCGTCAACAGCCGCTTCCGGATTCCGCTCTGGCCGGGGATGGCGGCACTGGCAGGTGTTGGCGGCCTGGCCCTCATGGACACTCTGAGTCGCGCGGTCAGCCGGTTCCGGCACGCTGGGCCCGAAGGCGCCCGATACGATGGCTTGGGGCGGGCAATGGGCCTGTTGGCGGTCGTCGGGGTTCTGGCGTCGATCTCACTTCTCGTAGGGCTTTCGGTCGCGGTGCCGGGCGCCGGGCGCGACTTCTTCTTTCGCTCCTACGCCCATCTCGAGAAGGGCGACTTCGAAGCTGCGCTTCCCGACGCCGAGGAGGCCGTTCGCGCCATGCCCGAGGATCCGGCAGCCTGGGCGCAGCTCGGCAACGTTCACCAGCGCGCCGACCACCCTGAGCAGGCGCTGGTCGCCTATACGAAAGCCCTGAACCTGTTCCCCGAGGAGCCTCGGGTGGTCAACAACATCGGCGTGGTGCTCGAAGAGCTCGGCCGGACCAACCACGCCTACCGCAGCTACCACCACGCCACGGCGCTGGAACCCAACTACCCGTTGCCCTGGGTCAATGCATCGCTGCTCGAGCTCCGTGCCGGACGGCCTGACCTTGCCCACGCACGACTGGCACACGTCGCCACCCTGGGCTTCACCTCCCCCCAGCGAACCGCTGCCGAAGCCTTGCTGCTACGCGCCCAAGGCCGTGAGCAGCAGGCACGGGCGATTCTCGACCGGGCGGCACCCGATGATCGGGAAGCGATCGAGCTGGTCTTGACCGATGCCGCAGTACCGCTGGCGCCGACGGTGCTCCAACTCGGACCCAGGGAGCGTGCGACGCCAGCGAGCCCTCGGGAGATGCCATGAAGAGGAGGCCATGAAACGGATCGCGCTCGTCCTGCTGGGCGCGGCGACCGCCTTGCTCGCCCTGGTCACGATTCGCGGCGCGCTTCTGCGGCCGAACCACAGCCCACCACCACCGCCGACCGACATCGTGGTGGACACCGCCGCCGCGGCCGAGCGTCTGGCCCGCGCCGTCCGTTTCCCAACGATCTCGCTCTCCGAAGACTCTGACGAGGCCGCGGACGACGACCTCACGACGATTGGCTTCGCGCCCCCGATGCCGGACAAGAATGCGACGCCGGACGAGAAAGCGACGCCGGACGCAGGCACACAGCCGCCCTCCGGCTTTGCCTTCCTGGCGCTCGCCGACTACCTGGCCGAATCGTTCCCGCATCTTCATCAGGTTCTCGAGCGGGACTCCGTGTCGACTTACAGCTTGCTCTACACCTGGCACGGCTCCGATTCGACTGCACGGCCCATTCTGCTCACCGCGCACCTCGACGTGGTGCCGGCAGCCGATCCCGACGCGTGGACCCATCCGCCCTTCTCGGGCCGAATCGCGGACGGCTTCGTGTGGGGACGCGGCACCCTCGACGACAAGGTCGGCGTCCTCGGCTTGCTGGAAGCGGTCGAGCTCTTGGTGCGCGGTGGCTTCTCGCCGACCCGCACGGTCTACCTCGGATTCGGACACGACGAGGAAGTCGGCGGCCAGGACGGCGCGGTCAAGATCGCCGAGCGCCTGGCCAACAAGACCGATCGCCTGGAGATGGTGCTCGACGAGGGGCTCGCCGTCATCGACGGCGTGATCAACGGCCTCGCCCGGCCGCTGGCCACCATCGGCGTGGCCGAAAAGGGCTACCTGAGCCTGGAGTTGATCGCCCGCGCCCGCGGCGGCCACTCATCGACACCCGCCGCCGACACCGCGATCGGTCGCCTGGCACGCGCCATCGCCCGGCTCGAATCCCAGCCGATGCCCGCACGCCTCGCTGGCCCTGCCGAAGACCTCTTCGTCACCATCGCACCAGAGCTACCGTTCCTCCAGCGCACCCTGTTCGCCAACCGCTGGCTCTTCGATCCCCTGCTGCTGCGCGTGCTCGCCAGCTCCCCGGGCCCATCCGCGACCCTGCGAACGACCCTGGCCCCCACCATGCTGGCGGCCGGCGTCAAAGACAACGTCCTGCCCGCCGAGGCACGCGCCGTGGTCAACACACGCATCCACCCCCTCGACAGCATCGATGCCGTAGAACAACACGTACGCCGGGTGATCGACGACAACGCGATTGACGTGCGCCGCTTCGCCAGCTTCGCCTCCGAACCGAGCACCGTATCGCCCACGGACAGCCCGGGCTTCGCGTGGATCGCCCAGAGCATTCGCCAGGTCTACAGCGAAGCCCTCGTCGCCCCCTCCCTCGTCCTCGGCGGCACCGATGCCCGCCACTACGCCGGCCTCTCCGAGAACATCTACCGCTTCGTGCCCATGCGGCTCACGAGAAGCGACATCGCCCGCATCCACGGAGTCGATGAACGCATCAGCATCGAAGACTACGGTCGGGTCGTGCAGTTCTATGCCCAGCTCATCCGCAACGCCTGCGGCAGCCAGTCAATTCAGAATCCAGCGACGCAGGGCCAGTGACGCAAGGGCCAGCGACCGAGACGCAAAGCGCTTCGCAGCCCAGTCGTCTTCCGATGACCGTTAGCTGGACGTTGGAAGAGAGGAACGGTGCGCGGGACAGCGGCGCGTAGCGGCCGTGTGCCGGCGGTGGTTCTGTGCAACTTAGTGGATCGTCGATCCGAATCAAGACGGCAAAGGCGGCTGGGCTCATGTCTTCCTGATACATCATCAGCACGCGAACCGAGTCTATTCCTGCGCCAATTCTGAGTACGATCTACAACAAGCTTCATGTTCTTCGATGAATGCCTGCCGCCGCTTCCCTGGAGAGGATGTCCAGATTGACGGCCTTTTTCTGTACCCAGCCGCGCGCGCCCCGGCTCGCAGTGGGACAGCTGCCGAACGCAGTCATTCCGATTCGCCGAGAGGAGCCACGACACCCCGCTACATTTTCTCACTGTTCCGCGCCCTTGCGTTGCACAAACCATGTGTGACGGCAATCGGGATTGCGGCAGCGGCAAGCGACAGGTGTCCGGCAGAGAGTTCGACACTTTGGACACCGGTTAAGCGTGACCTGC
>CALFAM010000240.1 GCA_937948815.1 uncultured bacterium | reverse complement strand
GATTTGCCAGAAGTTGGTCCACTCGATGCCGTGGCGGCGGCTCGGGCGGCTCGACTCGGTCGCGCCACCGTCGCCCACGAAGACGAGCTCGGAGTCGAGCTCGAGCACGAAGGCGGTGACGGTCATCTGCCAGCCTTTGCGAACCTGGGTGCGGACGCCGACATCGGCCCCGTGGGCGGCGACCAGAAGGTCGACCGGGTCGGCCGCCAGACTGGTGGCAGGGTCGATGTCGAGCGTAGCCCCGCGTGCATCGTTGGAGTGGAAGCCCGTACCCAGGTTGAGGTAGATCTCCGTGTCGTTCCAGGGCCCGAGGATCAGGGTCAGCTTGGGGCTCACGATCACGTCGTCCGTGCTCCCGGAATTCGTTGCCAGGTCGCTGTCGACGTCGACCCGCGAGTAATCGGCCCGCACGCCCAGACGCGTTCGCACCCGCTCGTTCCAGTGGATCAGGGTCTCGATGAAGGGGCCGGCACCGAGCTGGCGGATGTCGTCGCGACGAACCGTCGACTGGCGCACCAGCTCGCGGGTACGGAAAAGGCCGTTCTCGATGTCGTCATAGCGCAGCTCGAAGCCAGCGACGTGCTCGATCTCGCGGTTCAACCACTGGCCGTGCCAGTGGTGGCGAAGCTGCCCGCCGGCCACCAGCCGCTCGTCGACTTGCTCGAACTGGTCGCCGTTCACCGGATCGTCGAGGAAGTAGGTGAAGTTGGAGACCAGGTTGAAGTCGTAGCGCATGAGATAGGCCTGCCAGCGGGTCAGGCTGTTGGCGGTCGAGCGCTGAATCTCGGCCGACAGGCTGTGGCGGGCAGTGGCGCCGCGCGGACCCGGATCGATCAGGTCGAAACGACCGATTTGTCCAGAGTCCACAGCCCGGCGGGGCACCTGGTCCGTCGACAGCCAGTTGGCGTCGTAGCCGAGAAAGGTCAGCGAGAAGCCGCGTCCGGCATCCCCCTGGCTGTAGCGCGCGAACGCCTTGTAGCCGTCGTAGTCTTCTTCGCGGGTCCACGGTCCGTTCTCTTGAAAGAGGTCGACCGCCGTGGTCCAGCGACCCTTGCGCACATCGTCGCCGCGTGGCCAGCTACTGATCCAGAGTGCGCGACCGTACGCATCACTGCCGCCGGCCACGGTGAGGCTCGGGTCCGCGAGCTGGTCGACCAGATCGATGTTGAGGCTGCCGGCGGCGGAGAAGTCGCCATTCTCGGCGAAGTAGGGACCCTTGCGGTATTGGACCGATTCGATCACTTCAGGAATCAGGAAGTTGAGGTCCGAATAGCCTTGACCGTGGCCATGGCTGGGCATGTTCACGGGGACACCAGCAACCCGCACGCTGAAGTCTGTTCCGTGGTCGAGATTGAAGCCACGCAGGAAGAACTGGTTGGCCTTGCCACCCCCCGAGTGCTGGGTCGCGATGACGCCCGGTGCCGTTTCCACCAGCTCGCCGGGGCGCTGAATCGGTCGGAGGGAAAGCTGTTCCCAACTCGTCGCGCCCTCGTTGGCGGCACCCGCGATGCCGATCAGGTCGCTGGTGCGGCCGCGGACTTCGATCTCCTCGTGAACAACTGCACCGGGGTCTTCGGGCGGCGGTTCGGAAGCTTCGTCAAGGGGTTCCGAATCGCGTGTTTCTGAGGGTTCCTTGGCTTGGTCGCCGGAGGTACTGCCGGGTGGCGTTTCGGTAGGGTACTCCTGAGCAAGCGTGGGCAGCGTGCCCACGAACAGGAGTGTGGCCGCGACCCACGGGGTCGCGGAGGAAGAACGGCTCGAACGGAACATGGATTGGCTCCGATGAGTGTGCGGATCGAACGGGCGCATGCTCGCCCCGAGAAGTGCCGTGGCACCCGACACGGACCTCCGTCGTCGATCGGTGCTCGGAGCACAGTGTTCGCCCGAGAAGCACGGTTCGCGGGAACGCGCAAAAGCGTCCAGCAGAAGGTGCCGCAGGCGTGTTGTGGACTGGAAAGGGGAGAGGAGGGGCGTCAGGCGTACGGTGGCCCGCGAGGCTGGGCCGGACGATGGCGGCCGACGTCCGCCGGCAGGCGGGGAGGAAGCAGGACGGCCTTCTGGAAGGCCCGTGGCAACGCCAGGTCGATCGTGGAATTGCCTGCCTCGGAGCTCAGTGTGAGCAACGAAACAGCGTAGGTGCTTCCCCACGGGATCGCGGGGTCCTCGGCCGGGAGATCGGAATCTGGGGCCGGCCCGTGCGGATGCGTATGAGGGCTCGACGGTGCCGAGACCGGACGTGCATGGTGCCCATGACGATCCGACCCATGATTGTGCGGTCCGTGACTGTGCTGCCCGTGCCTGTGCGATCCGTGCCTGTGCGATCCGTGACTGTGCGGTCCGTGACCGGTCGGCGCGTGGCTGTGAGAGCCATGGTCATGGGGGGCGAGGTGGTTGTGGTGATGGTGCTCGCTGCCGCCACCGTGGGCATAGACGTGCCGATGGCCACCCCGCGATTGCTCCACATGTGCGGCCGCAAGCGCGATCAGCGCCAGCACCGTCGCCACCCCAGACGCGCCGACGCGCCAAGCACGGCGAGGTGCCGGCATTCGCGGGGTCGTGGGTATGGCGCGAGAGCTCATCGGAAATGCCTCGACTGAGTATCCGCTGAACGGGTACAGAGGGCAAGCCCGGTAGACCGTTTCTGGATCGCGAATCGCGCCCGCCGACCGAAACTCACGTAGCCCGGCTGTTCGCCATCGTGGGGTCAACGATCCGGCACGTGCATCCGTGTTTTAGATCACAACCCGTGCGCTGCCTGGTTCTCAGCGCGGAAGGCGCCGCATTGGCCTGAGATTCAGAACGAGCGGCCGTTCTTGTTCGTTCCGTCGTCTGCTTCGTCGTAAGGGCGCTAAACCACCGAGGTTACAGCCTTGTCATCTTCACCACAGAGAGGCGCCATCTACGCTTGACAGGCTGTTTCTGGCGGCGGCGGGTCGGCACGGCCGGCCGGGCTAGCGAGGCAAATGTCAACGGCTGAGGAGGACACATTGACGGCTCGAGACTCTGATGTTGGAAACCCATCGACGCGCGAATCGTCCCCGGCGCCGTGTCTCGACCGCCGCCGCTTTTTACAATGGAGTGGTGCGGTAGGGACCAGTGCGCTGGGAGTTGGCCTCGGGGTGTCGGGAGGCGTGGCTCCTCGCGCGGCCGGTGCGATCCAGGGCACCGCAAACCTCACCGCGCGTCAGCAGGCATCTCGCTTCCTGGCGCAGTCCACGTTCGGTGGTGATCTGTCGCAGATCGATGCGGTAATGACGGCAGGGCCGGCGGGCTGGCTCGACAGTCAGCTTTCCCTGCCGCACGAGCCCATGCTGCCGACCATCCTCCCGCTCTTCAACGCGGATCCCGAAGAGAACGGCCCGTTCGCCTTCGACTGGACCTGGTGGCAGAGTGCGATGACGGCGTCGGATCTGGTTCGCCAGCGAGTCGCCTCTGCGCTGTCGCAGATCTTCGTCATCTCACGGCGGATCGATGTGCTGTTCGATGACTCGCGGGCCGTCGGCGCGTTCTGGGACGTGCTGTCGCGCCATGCTTTTGGCAGCTTCCGCGATCTGCTGCTCGACGTGACCCTGCAGCCGAGCATGGGGCTCTATCTGAGCCATCTCTACAACCGGCGAAGCGATCCCGCGGCCAACCGCTTTCCGGACGAGAACTACGCGCGCGAGGTCATGCAGCTCTTTTCCATCGGCCTCTTCGAGCTGAACCCCGATGGCAGCCGCAAGCTGGACAGCCAGGGGGAGCCGATTCCCACCTACGGGAATGCAGAAATCACCGAGATGGCCAAGATTTTTACGGGGCTCGATCTGGCCCCGGAAGATGGCGAGCCCCAGATCTTCGGTGAGGAACGGGAGACCCTGCACCTGCCGATGGTGATGTACGAGCCCGAGCACGAGCCCGGTCCGAAAACCTTGCTCAATGGTTTCCAGGTACCGGCTGGGCAGACCGGCATGCAAGATATCGAATCCGCGATCGATCATCTCTTCATGCATCCGAACGTCGGACCGTTCATCGGCAGTCACCTGATTCGCTTCTTGGTGACATCGAATCCGAGCCCGGCCTACGTGACGCGGGTCACGGCGGCCTTCGACGACAATGGACAGGGTGTGCGCGGTGACATGAAGGCCGTGCTGCGCGCGGTGCTGCTCGATGTCGAAGCGCGCGACCCGGCACGCATCGAGGATCCGCAGTTCGGTAAGGTGCGCGAGCCCTTCGTGCGCTGGGTCCAGCTCGGACGCGCGTTCCATGCCACTTCTGACAGTGGGCAGTTCCGACACTTCGGTGGCTCCGAGCCGGGCGTCGACGACGAGGAACTGGAAACGGTCTTCTTGGCACAGTACCCGCTCTACGCGCCTAGTGTCTTCAACTTCTTCTCGCCCAACCACCAACCCGCGGGCGCCCTCAGCGATGCCGGCCTGGTGGCGCCGGAGATGGAGATCGTCCATGCGTTCACGGCCATCGCGACGGTCAACGCCATGCAACGCGCGGTGATCGAAGAGGAATACCTTTACGACCTGCAGGAAACGATCTGGCTGGATCTCGCGCCGGAAATCGCGGCGGCGGAGGAGAGCCCGGAGGCCTTGCTCGACCACCTCGACTTGCTCTTGACCTACGGCACCCTCTCGACGGCCACGCGCGCGACCATCCGCGACGCGATCACGCCCATGGCCGACGATCCCGAAGCGCAGGTCTTCCTCGCCTTGTATTTGATGTTGATCTGTCCGGAATACGCCGTCCAGCGCTAGCGACGGAGGAGACGAGATGCCAGATTCCACGAAGTCCGGTTCCACGAAGTCCGACGCCACGACCCGCCGGCGCTTTCTCGGCCAGGCCAGTTGCTCCGCCGTTGGCGCCACCGCGCTGTTCTCGAGCCTCATCAACCTGCGTGCGGCAGGGGCCCTTGCCGTGCCCGCACCCCATGCCGATCTGGCCCCGAGACCCGGCTCTCCGCAGGCCGGCACACCTCTGCCGGGGGATGACTACAAGGCACTGGTCTGTCTCTTCCTCGCCGGGGGCAACGATTCGTTCAACATGTTGGTGCCCCGTGGGCCGGAGGAGTATGCCGAGTACGCCGGCATTCGCGGCGACCTCGCTCTGCCCGCCGAGAGCCTGTTGCCGATCACCCACGCGACCAGTGACGGGCGCTCGTTCGGTCTGCACCCGGGCATGCCCGAGGTGAAGCAGCTCTTCGATGCGGGGGACCTGGCTTTCGTCTCCAATGTTGGGTCGCTGGTCGAGCCGACCGACAAGCCCGCCATCATTTCGGGAAGCGCGCGGCTGCCGCTCGGGCTCTACTCGCACGCCGACCAGATCATGCACTGGCAGACCAGTGTCCCGGACACACGCACCAGCCGTGGCTGGGCGGGACGAACCGCGGATCTGCTGCGGGCGTCGAACGCCGAGAGCACCGTGTCGATGAACATTTCGCTCGCCGGCACCAATGTCTTCCAGTCCGGATCGCAGGTCGTGCCCTACGCCATCCGCCCGAGCGGCACGGGTAGCGTCGGCATCACTGGCTACAACGGCACCGAGCTTTTCGATCAGCTCCGCACCACGGCGATCAACAGCTTGCTGGACCAGCAGTACCAGAATCTGTTCATGGACACTTTCGCCAAGACGAACCGAGGTGCCATCGATGCGCACCTGCTGTTCTCCGGGGCGATCGGCGCGGTGCCGCCCCT
>CALFAM010000239.1 GCA_937948815.1 uncultured bacterium | reverse complement strand
ACGCTCGGCGGGCAAAACCGAACCGGCAAGCAAGAGGCCGCAGACCACCAGCAGCACGGCGCCCAGCCTTCGACCGAAGGGCAGGCGCAGCTTCCCATCGGGGACGGCCGGCCCATGGCGGCACACGGCGAGACCGGCAAGCCCTCCGATCACCACCACCAGGAGCTGGACCCAGACCTGAGCAACCAGCAGGACGGCGACCGCGGCCAGCGTCGCGATCGTCGCCCGCGGGCCATCCGGGCAGAGACGACGTGCCATGCCCTGCACGCCATGGGCGACCACCGCCAGGGCCACCAGCTCGAGGCCGTGCAAGGCAGCCCCACCGATCGGACCGGAGAGTGTGGGCAGCACGGCGGCAAACGCGACCAGCAGGATGGCCGACGGCAAGGTGAAGGCGACGAAGGCCGCCAGCGCGCCCAGCCAGCCCGCACGCAGCAGCCCGAGGGCGAAGCCGAGCTGGCTGCTCGCGGGCCCGGGCAGAAACTGGCACAGCCCGAGAAGCTGGGCGTAGTCATCGTCACGCAGCCAGCGGCGGCGGACGACCAGCTCGCGCCGGAAGTAGCCGAGGTGCGCGATCGGTCCGCCGAACGACGTGGCACCGAGCTTGGCGAAGGCGGTGAGCACTTCCCAGACATCACCGCGGCGGGCTTGGTCCGGGCGCTCCGGACGAGCTGTCGCGGACATCGTTCCGCCTACTTTGCGGCTGGGTCCGGCGACGTGGAGAGATGGGCCTGAATCTCATCGACCGCCGGGAGAATCGTCCGGTAGAAGATCTGGTCAGGCAAGGCTGCCTTGGGCGAGTTGTAGTAGCCGGTCGTGAAGACGGCCACCAGATCGAGCTCGGGAACTACGAAGATCGACTGCCCGCCATTGCCTTTGGCCATCACCACGTCGAAGCTCTTGTCGGCAAAGCGGGCTGGGGCTCGCCACCACAGAAAGCCGTAAGGTCGATCTTCGAGCTTCGCCTGTTCTGAGGTCGACAGGCGCACCCAGGACGATGGGACGACCTGCTTCCCCGCCCAACGCCCCTCGGCGAGCACCAGCATGCCGATCTTCACCATGGCTTGCGGCGTGATCAGCAGGTGCCCACCGGTATCGACCTTGGTCTTGCCGTCGAAGCGGGCCCATTGCACGTTTTCGATGCCGAGCGGGTCGAACAGAGCTCGCGCGGCGAAAGCGGCGACATCCTCTTTCGCCGCTTGGGCAATCGCCTCGCCCAAGGTCACGACCCCGCCCGTACAGTAGCGACCGACTGCTCCGGGCGGGTCGGTCGGGGACAGCGCCAGGAAGTAGCCGACCCAGTCCCGCGAGCGGTACATCCGGTCTTCCTGGCCGCGTGTCTGGCGATCGCGGTCGTCACAGTCGAGGCCACCACGCATGGACAGCAGGTGGCGGAAGGTCAGCGCGTCCTTGTCCTCGACCGCGGGATAGGCGTCTCCAAGAACATCCATCACTGGCGCATCGAGCCCGGGCAGGATCCCGCGCTCGATGGCGATGCCGGTCAGCAGAGACGTAATGCTCTTGGTCGCCGAACGGATGTCATGGGGCGTGTGTCGCGTGCGTCGGTTGTAGTACTTCTCGAAGACCAACCTGCCGCGACGAGCGACCAGCACGCTGTGCAGCTTGTGCTTTTGCTCGGTCGCGATGCGTTGGGCAAGTTGCTCGAGGATCGATGCATCCATTCCGACCGCGCTCGGCGCCGCCTCGGGCAGGGGTTCGTCACGGCCGAAGGGATCGAGCGGTCCTTTCGCGTGAGAAGGATCGCTCACCAGCAGGCCGGCCAGCAGCAGGCCGAGAATCATCCGGTTGGGCACCATCAGTCTCCGTCGTTGCCGCGCGGTCCCGTTTCACCCGAGCACCACCACCGCGGCGGGCCATCTTAGCGGTCTCGGGTGCGATGTCGACCCACGCCGCTCAGGTCGCGCCGTGCCGATCAGGAGGCGCAAAGCGGCCAGTTGACCTCGGTCAGCCACTCTGCCGGATCGGGCACCTCACCCGGATCGGTCACATAGACCTCCCAGGGCGCACCGGCCGCCGTCTCACCATGCTCGACCAACCAGCTCTCCATCGCTTCGTGCGCCTTCTCGAGCTGGTCGTAGGGGCCCTTGTGAACCGTGGTGGCCACGGCGCCACCCATTAGTGAACCGAGCTCGATCTCTCCCTCTCCTTCCGCCGGGGCGACGACCGGCAAGCCTGCTTCGATGGTGATCAGCCCCGGAGTGACAAAGATGTAGCGCGCGGTGGGCGGTCCCGCGAAGGCAATTCCCTGGGCGGTTGCGTATTGGAAGACGGCCGGGAACATCGTGCCCAGGGTCTCCGCGATCGCCTCCTTCTTCACCTGCCGCCGCATGAACAAGAAGGGCGTTTCCGGGCGTGTCTTCTTCGCGATTTCATAGGACATGGAACGTTCTCCTGTTGGGATCGTGGATACGGATGAAGGTCCGGGCGGAACAGCGTGCGGTCGGCAGTCGGTCGAATCGGCCGTCGAGACGCGGAACAGACCGACGCAGGGCGCCGCGCGATGCGCGATCTCCGCATGGGTCGTGCTTCCGAGACTGCCCGGTTCGAGCTGGCCGCACTGCTCGCGGAACTTCTTGGGGGCAAGGCCAAAGCGGGCGCGAAACGCCCGCGAGAATCCTTCGTGGCTTTCGAAGCCCGCCTCGAGCGCCACATCGAGCACGCTCTTGCGGGTGGTCACCAACGCCGCGGCAGCACGCTGCAGCCGGACCCGCTGGCGATGCTGCAGCGGGCTCTCGCCCATTTCGCGCCGGATGATGCGCTGGAGGTGGAAAGGCGAGCGCCCGTCTTCGTTCGCCAGGTCAGCCAGGCTCTTGAGCGGGTCATCGCCATCGGTCAACTTGGCGATCAGCGGCAGCAATTCTTCGAGGCGCGACACAACGAGGCGAATGGTAGCCGAGGGCGCCCACACCACGCTTGACCGTTCTTGCGATCGTCGCAAGATTTGGATACTGGCTCGACGCAGCCACCGGGAACGCGATCATGCCAAACCGGGCGATGGCCCATCCAACGGCGGGTGGCCGCGAAAGATGCCCTTATGATCTCCGCGGCCACCCACGAGCGATGGTTCTCGAAATAATCTCGATAGTCTGCTGATCAGTCCCTTGCCAACGAGGAGCCGATCCCCCTCGTTCCGTCCAAACGAGCGGAGGATCCGCGCAATGACCAGCCCGAATAGCTCGGGCCGGCTCTATTCTCCTGATAGGACCCCTTTCGAGGTCCTTTGTTTAGAAAAGCGGGAACGATTGACCGATCGGCTCACGTTGCAGAGAAATCGGCCAATTCGAGCGCCTCCACGAGCGGCGGCAGCCAGCGACTGGCAAACGCCCTTTCCCGTTCGCGGACCCGCTCGATCAACGCCTGGAATCGCGCGGCGTGTGCAGGCTCGTGCACCCATGCCGACCACGCAGCGTCGGCTTCGATGCACGCCGCGCAGAAGAAGCCCTCTTCCAGCGCCCGTTCGAGGGTGGTCAGGGCGGCTGAACGATCACCGGC
Source organism: uncultured bacterium (assembly GCA_937948815.1). GTDB lineage: Bacteria > Acidobacteriota > Thermoanaerobaculia > Multivoradales > J023 > J023. The sequence goes on along the minus strand of CALFAM010000239.1, from coordinate 2,697 downwards.
CAGCGCCAGAAGCTGCGCCACTTTGTAGGTCATCTCGCCATCCGTCGGCCCTTCGGTCAGCCGCCGTCGATCGAGCGTCTCGAGCCTGGCGCGCGCCGTCTCGCGGTCCGCGGCCACAATGGCCGCGAGCGCGTCGGCGAGTTGCGCAAAGACGTCGCTGGGGTCCGAGGATCGCGCGCGCGCGAGCTCCTCGAGCGCCGCGTCTTCTCGCCCCAGCCGCCAGAGGGCAAAGCCCCGGAAGTAGGCAAAGTAGGCACTGTCCCGACGTGAGGTCTGCTCGAGGAATCCGTGCCACTCACCACGATAGAGCATCGGATAGGGCACGGTATCGGTGATCGCCAGAAATCCCGGCTCGCGCCGCTCGAGGCCATCGAGCACGGTTTGAGCAAGTCCGAGCTGGCCCGCGTAGCGAAGGATTTCCGCCGCCCGAAAGCGCACAAAGAAGCTGTCGGGGTCCCGCGACAGCCCCTCCAGCAGCAGCCTCATCGACCGTTCCTCCTGCCCTGTCCGCTGCAGCAGGCTCACCTCGAGCTGCAGTGCCTCACTCGACGTGGGTGCCAGGCGACGGGCCTCGGCGAGCGCCTCGAATGCCTGCGGCAGCACCGTGCGACCTTCGAGGCAGAGGAAGGCGATCGACGAGCGGGTGATCGCTAAGGCGTACCAACCTTGGGCGAACGTCGGATCGCGCTCCACCGCGTAGGAGAGGAGGCCGAGAAGCTCGCGGTCTCGGCAGGAAACGCGCCAGGAACCGAGCGCATCGGTGACCAGGCGGCGCGCCTCTGCCCGAGCTGCACGACCGCCCTCCTGCTGATCGGTGCGCTCCTCGACCCATACCCTCGCATGGTGAACCGCCACCCGCAGAACCGCGCGGCGAGCATCACCATCCCCTGGCGCAATCGGATAGCGCACGAGCTGAACCATGCGATCACCGTCTGCGGCGGGCTCGACCAGGTGCAGACTCATGTGCGCCGAATCGGACGGAGTGGCCGGCGCCAGACGCAGGACCAAGGCGGCGTCTGCGTCGTGCTCCCGCGTCACCTCCGCCATGGCTTCGAAGGACGCCGCGCGGTCGCCGAGTGGCGCAAGGAGCGTGATGCCTTCGACCACCGCCAGCTCGTTGCGGAGGTCGTCGAGCATCTCCTCACCCTCTCGCGCGGACCATCCCGAAGCGGGCGCCAAGACACCGATCGCCAGGCGCGGTGGCTGGCGATCTCGGTACCCTCGAAAAACGAAACCGGCAACGATCAGCAGCACGAATAGGAGGGCTGCCAAGCCTACCAACGGCCCGTAGCGCCGCCCACGGCGAGCGGAGCGCGCCAGCGTCACGTCGGCCGCATCACGCTCGGCCGCATCTCGGGCCGCTGCGGTGTACACGGTCTCGACCGTCGCCACGAAGCGGTAGCCACGTCCGTAGACCGTGGCAATGATCCGTCCGGCGGCACCATCGTCGCCAACCGCGGCACGCGCCTTCTTGACTCCCGCGCTGATCGCGGCATCGGTCACGTGGCGGCCGCGCCACACGTGGGTCACCAGGTCCTCCTTCGACACCAGCCGCTCGCGGTTCTCGAGCAGATAGATCAACAGCTCGATGACCTGGGGTTCGACGGCGACAGGGCCTTGCGCATTCGAGAGCTGACGCTTGGCCGGCTCGAGCACGCAGTCGCCGAAGCGCCAGACGGCGATCGCCTGCCTGGCCGAAACGGTGTCTACGTCGAGATTCGTGGGTGCGGTCACGTTCCGGTCAAGGTTGGTTGGGGATGTCTCGGCATCATGCTTCAGCCCGCCGAAGTGGAGGTTTCATGCAGACTCGTCCGGACCCTGCCGCGCAGCTCACCCACGGTCAACGCCCGCTGCCACGTGCCTTTCGACACGTGGCGCTCAGCTTGCCCGCATTTGGATCGCATGTCGTCGGCATGCTCCTTCTCAGCTTTCTGTTCCTCAGCTTCTTGCTCCTTGCGCGGCCACTCGCCGCGGACGACTGGCCGCAGTTTCTCGGCCCCCAGCGCAACGGCCACTCCAACGAGGTCGGCCTTTACCGCAGATGGCCGACAGCGGGACCCGAGGTGCTCTGGCGCGCCGACCTTGGCGATGGCTATTCTGGCATCGTGGTTGCCGGCCCGGACGCCTTCACCCTATTCGGCGCCGACGGGCAAGAGTGGGCGATCCGTTTCGACGCCGCCACGGGCCTGGAACACTGGCGGATGCCGATCGACCGCAACCGGCGAGACAACCAAGGCGGTGGCCCGCGCTCGACACCGGTGATTCACGACGGCCACCTCTATGTGCTCGGCGCCCAAGGCCAGCTCGCCGCCCTCGACCGTGAAGAGGGTTCGATCACCTGGCAGATCGACTTGCGCAAGCACCTCCGCGCCGAGGTCCCCGAATGGGGCGTCGCCACCTCGCCGCTGGTCGAGGGCGACAAGTTGATCGTCGAGGCGGCCGGCAAGAAGGGGGCCTACGCCGTGGCCTTCGACCTGGCGACCGGTGCCATCCGGTGGCAGGCCGGCACGGGAAGCGCCGGCTACGCCTCACCGATCGTCGCGCCGCTGGGCACGGGTCGACAGCTCGTCTTCCACACGGTCGATCGTCTGCTGGCGCTCGACCCCGAGGACGGCCGAGAGCTTTGGCGCGTGGCCTGGAACGATCCCCACCGGATCAACGCTGCTTCGCCGGTCTTCGTGCCGAACAATGGCATCT
>CALFAM010000238.1 GCA_937948815.1 uncultured bacterium | reverse complement strand
CAGACCGGTCGCCGCGACCAATGATTCTGCCTCGCTGTCGCTCGTCGCGTGACAGTAGCGCGGCGTTTCGAAGTCACCGCCCCAACTCAGAAGATGGTCACCGTCCTCCAGGTCGGCCGGGTCGAACGTCGTCGGCTCTGGCCCAGCGTTCTCGGGATCCGTTCTGGTGAGTGGGTCGGACGTAAGGTGAGACCAGGGCACCCGCTTCCTGGTGAACCGTGGCTGCCGCTCGACACGCCATGCCGTGACCACCAGCCGTCCGCCAGTCGTGAGCAGATCACCTAGGCGACGCAGCAGGTCTTGCCGGGTGGCGTATCCCGGAACGTGGTGCAGCACGCCGAAGAGCGCGATGAGGTCGAAGCCGTCGCCTGGATCTGCGGCGAAGGGAAGGGACGCCAGGAGATCGCCCTGGATGAATCGTGCGTTCACGGATTGCGCGTTCGTTTGCGTGCCGCGGGCCAGCAGTGGCAAGCAGCTGTCGATTCCCCAGTAGTCGATCTGTGTTGTGGCAAGGCGTTCGGCCAGAATCGGCGCGAGCCTTCCATGCGCGCAGCCTGCATCGAGCACGCGGAGCACCTCACCTCGTGGCGCGAGACCGTTCAGCGCTCGGTCCCACCCGGGCCACGGCAAACGGCGACTGCCTGCGAAGCCTTCAGCGTGTCGTAGGTAAAAGCGGCGGTCGAGATCGCGCAGCGCCCGTAGCGTATCTGGCTTCATGCGCGCGCGGCGTGGTGGGGGAGAGACGGGGAAACCGTTTCGAGGCTACGATCTCGGCCGCTTGGTTGCCTGCTGTCTGCAAACAAGCGGCCGAGCGATCGTGGTCCGCCGGGGATCACCAGAGCTGTGCCCGCGGACCGTGTTTCCGACGTTCCGCTACCAGCGCCGGCCCGATGCCGGAGGCTGGTGACGAGCAAGGTCGGTCACGTTGCCCAGGGGGGGGAAGCGTGAGGGGGACGGGTAGCCACGCTGCGGCATCACCCGCTCGCTCGGCGGCCGTTGCGCGAAGGCATTGGCGAAGAAGGTCTCCGGGTCGATCTCGAGAACCTCGAGTGTTCGCAAGAGGACATCCAGGCTGATCCGCCATTTGCGGGCGGAGACTTTGCTGAAGTAGCCGCGGCTGCGGCCCACCCTCGCTTCGATCGAACCTATGTTGTGTGTCGCACGCAGCTCGGTTGTCAGCGCGCGCAGGATGCGATCCAAAGCTTCTTCGCTTTGCATTGTCATGATGACATCACCTACTCCCAGCGTGACCGAATTGCGGGTCAGTCGACCCGCACCGATCACAAATCATTCGTCAGCCTGCAGGGCCGCGTGGCCTTGCATTTCGACATCGACATCGACGCGATTGGCCTATCATCCCAGATTTAAAGGCTCTTGCCCAGGGGCGCCAACGGCCAGTTCTCCCTGTGGGTTACCGTTTCGCCCAGGGAAAATGGCCGCTTGTGGACCGAAGCGACACCGGCACGGGCGATTCGGGCAGCGGTAGCGTAGTATCAGGGAGCCTACGCCCGGCACTACGGTGCGTAGCACTGAGCTCACGCGGGCCCCATACTGGCGGCTCGGGTCGAGTCGACCGAACGTATTCGCGGACGGATGAGTCCGCTTCAGCCGAGGAGATCGAACGATGCCCTACAGTCCCTTGCTGGTGAATCCCATGCGGGAAGAGCTTTCGACGGCCGGATTCGAAGAGCTGACGACGGCGGATAGCGTCGATGCCTGGATGAACAACAAAGAAGGCACCGCGCTCTTGGTGATCAACTCGGTGTGCGGTTGCGCCGCAGGCATGGCGCGGCCGGGTGTCCGCATGGCGGTCGAGCATTCGATGCGCCCCGATCGCCTGGCCACCGTCTTCGCCGGGCAGGATGTCGAAGCTACGGCGCGCGCCCGCGGGCATATGGCCGACGTGCCGCCCTCGAGCCCGTCGATGGCGATGTTCAAAGACGGTGAGCTGGTGTTCTTCTTGCCGCGTCACCGCATCGAGGGCCGGGCCGCCGAAGATGTGGCGAGCGAGCTGCGCGAGAGCTTCGAGGAGCATTGCGCGACCGGTAGCAACGGCTGATCGGCGCGATGGGGACGTTTCACGACAACAAGCACGCCCTGCACGGAATCACCGTCGTGGTCGAGACCGACGGCGGAGAGACCCTGGTCGGGCGTTGCGACGACATGGACGACACGCGGGTCATCCTCCTCGACGCCGATGTCCACCAGGCTACCGAAGACGGTCCATCGAAGGAGGACTACCTCGCGCGCGCGTCGCGGTTCGGTGTTTGGCCGAAGCATCGCCGCTTGGTGGTGGCCCGTAGCAATGTGACGGCGGTTCGTCGACTGGGCGAGCTCAGCTCATGACCGGACGCGTCTGGCTGGCCTCGGGGGCGTTCGTCGTGGCGGCAGCCGTGATTGCCGGTGCCTTCGGCGCCCATGGGCTGAAGGCTCGGCTGGACGCGGACGCGCTGGCGCTGTGGGAAACCGCAGCGCGCTACGCCACCTACGCGGGAATGGCGTTGATGGCCATCGGCCTGACTGGTCTGGTCGATCGTAGCTCGTCGCCTTCGACGTGGCTGACCACGGCGCCTTGGCTGCTGAGTGCCGGCGGCATGATCTTCAGCGGCACGGTCGCGGCGCTCGCCCTCGGTGGCCCACGGTGGCTCGGGGCGGTGACGCCCCTCGGTGGCTTGCTGATGATCCTCGGGCTGGTGCTCTTCGGCATCGCTGCCCTCCAGCTCACCTGATCATTCGATCGAAACCCAGTCTGGCGTGGCCGCTCGGCGCCTTCATGCCTCCGGCAGGTGGCGGATGCCGCGGCCGGTTCGCGCATACGTGAAGGCGATCAAAGCGGAGAAGAAGGGGCCGCCGTAGCAAAACACCGCCCACGGAAGGTACGACAGCGTCGGCACACCCAGTGTCGTCGCCATGTAGATCGCGGACACGGTCCAGGGCAGCAACGGCTCGACGATGGTCACGGAGTCTTCGAGACTACGCGAGAGATTTTCGGGTGCGAGCCGATGGCGTTTGTAGGCGTCGCGGAATAGATCGCCGACAACCAGAGCCACCACAGTCCCCTGACTGGTCGCGGCGATCAGCGTGATGCCGGCCGTGAGCGTGGCCATGATCAGGCCATAGGTCGAGCGAACGCTGCCCACCAAGGCTTGCAGCAGCGTGTCGAAGGCGCCGGACACCGTCAGGGTTCCGGCCATCAGGAAGGCCGCGAGCAAGAGGACGATCAGCGGCGCCATCGAGAGGATGCCGCCTCGCACGAGCAGGTTGGTGGCTTCGGTGGAAAGAACGCCACCTGCCGTCGTCGGCAGCATGCCGAGATCGAAGCCATTGACCGCGGCGCCGATGGCATGGCCGACGTCGAAGGGTTGCACGGTCGTACCGATGACCAAGGCGGCTACGGCGGAAGCCACCAAGGTGAGCGTGGGCGGCTTGCGCAGCGCCACGCCAATGATCACCACCAGAACCGGAAGCAGCGGCCACCAGCCGAGGGCAAAGATCCCACGCAGCTCGGCGTCGAGCGTGGCACCGGCCCCTGCGGTCGGATCGCTGTCGAGGCGGCTTCCCACAAAGGCGTAGACCGCGAGCGCGAGCAGGCCGGATGGCACGGACGTCCACAGCAAGTGGCGAATGTGTCGGTAGAGGTCGGCACCCGCGCCGAGGGCGCAGATGTTGGTGGAGTCGGACAGCGGTGAGATCTTGTCACCCAGGTAGGCGCCGGAAACCACGGCGCCGGCCGTCGCCGCGAGGGGCGCGCCAGTCGCGGCGGCTGTTCCCATCAGCGCCACGCCGAGCGTGCCCGCCGAGCCCCACGACGTTCCCGACGCGACCGACATGATCGAGGTGACCAAGAACGCCGTCAGCACCATGTATTGCGGGTCGACCAGCTCGATGCCGATCACCACCAGAAGAGGAATCGTGCCGGAGAGCATCCAGCTCCCGATCAGCAGCCCGATCGCCAACAGGATCAGCACGACCGGAAGCGCATCGGTGAGGCGAGCGCCCATGGCCCGCTGGATTTCGTCCCACGTGCCCCCGACACGCACTGCAATGAGCCCGCCGACGGTGGCGGCAAGCAGCATGGATGCAATCAGCAGCGCATTGTCGAGGCCAAACGCCGAGCCGCCGACGGTGACCGCGGCCAGCAGCACGAGCAGCGGCAGGATGGATACCAGCAAGGGCAGCCGGCGCCGTGGCGCGCCATCTGGCGTCGGGGAAAGGCCGAGACCCGCGGTCATGCCTGGGCGATCGGGCATAGCCCGTTCGGTCGGCGTTCGTCGGTCGGCGGTCATGGCGCTCCTGGCGGTTCGGCATGACCGCGGTGGAAGGTTCGTTCGAGGGCTTGGCCAAGGTCTTCGACCAGCAGGGCCGGATCTTCCAATCCGATCGACAATCGAACCAGCCCTGCCGGCAGGCTGCTCGCGGTTGGGTTTGACGCCGGGCGTGGCGTGATCGCCAGACTCTCGACACCGCCCCAGCTGACGCCGATGCGAAAGTGACGGAGGTGATCGATCATGGCTGCCGCCCGTTCATAGCCGCCTTCGACGACGAAGGAGAACAGCCCCGCATAGCCCGTCAGGGTGTCTCGTTCCGATCCGTCGAGGGCTGGATGGTGAACGCTCTTCACCTGGTCATGTTCGGTGAGGGCGCGGGCCACTGCGAGGCCCGAATCGTGGTGCCGGCGCATGCGAACGGGCAGCGTCTTGAGTCCACGGCCGACCAGAAACGCATCGAAGGGCGATAGCGCACCGCCGAGCAGCAAATAGGCTTCGAAGAACAGCCGGTCGAGGAGCGCTTGGCTACCGACCACGGCGCCGACCACGACGTCGCTGTGGCCGGCCAGGTACTTGGTGGCGGAATGGACCACCAGGTCGATGCCGTGGGTGAGCGGCTTCTGGAACAACGGCGTAGCCCAGCTATTGTCGATGACGGTCGTGATCCCGCGGGCCTGGGCGAGCGCGGCAATCGCGCGCAGATCGGCGCAGCGAAAGAGCATCGTGCCCGGGCTCTCGATCCACAGCAGGCGTGTGCTCGGATCGAGGGCGGCGACGATCGCCTCCGGGTCGAGATCGAGCACCAGGCTATGGCGAATGCCGAACCGTTCGAGCCGTGTTGCCAGCTCCAAGGTCGGGCCATAGATCTGGTTGACGAACAGCACGTGGTCGCCGGCTTCGAGCAGGCCGAACATCACCATCGAGATCGCGGCCATGCCGGAGGCCACGCACTTGCACGCCTCTCCCTGCTCCAAGGCAGCGAGGGTTCGCTCGACAGCTTCCACCGTAGGGTTGAGCCCTCGGGTATAGACCGGCTGCCGATGCTCCTCGGCCAGCCCGGCCATCAACGCTTCCATGGTGGGAAAGGCGAATAGCGATGTCGGTACGATGGGCGTCGCCAGCGGCGCGGAGCTGTTGGCCGCTTGCTGACCCCCAGCATCCGTACTGGCTTCACCGTGGCCGAGGCAGAGCAGCTCGTCCCCGCGGCTGATCGTTGGGACCATCGCCCATGTCGTGTTCGTCGTCATGTCGCCCATGTTGGGCTGATCGTTGCACAACTTGGCCACGCCATGCGGGCTCGGGCAGCTTTTTCGAGCCGCATCCGGTCGGAGATTGCGCGTCGCGAGACGAGCCGCTACGATCGGTCAGAGGGGCAGCATTCAGCCCGCCTTTTCCCCCACAGGAGTAGTTTCAGATGCCGAACGGAATCTTCCAGGTCCCGCCCCCCATCAACGAGCCGGTAAAGGGTTATGCCCCAGGGTCGGCCGAGAAAGCCACGCTGAAAGCACGCCTCGCGTCCATGATGGCCGAAGAGGTCGAGATCCCGCTGATCATCGGTGGCAAGGAGGTGCGGACCGGCAAGACGGGAAGCGCGGTTTGTCCGCATGATCATGGCCACCGTCTAGCAACCTTCCATCAGGCCGGTGAGGCCGAAGTGAAGGCTGCCATCGCGGCCGCCAACGCGGCATGGAAAGACTGGTCGGAGCTGCCGTGGAGCGACCGGGCCGGTGTCTTCCTCAAGGCCGCCGAGCTGCTGGCTGGCCCGTGGCGGGACGAGCTCAACGCTGCCACCATGCTCAATCAGTCGAAGACCGTCTACCAGGCCGAGATCGATGCGGCTGCCGAGCTGGTCGACTTCTGGCGTTTCAATACGCACTACATGCGGCATCTCTACGAAGAGCAGCCGAGCTCGGCGCCGGGCATCTGGGACTTCGTCGAGTATCGCGCGCTCGAGGGATTTGTCTTCGCGGTCTCGCCCTTCAACTTCACCTCGATCGCCGGCAACCTGCCCACCGCGCCGGCCATGATGGGCAATACGGCGGTGTGGAAGCCGGCTTCGACTGCCGTGCTCTCCGGCTACGTGATCATGAAGATCTTGCACGCCGCGGGTTTGCCGGATGGCGTCATCAACTTCCTGCCCGGTTCCGGCAGCACCGTGGGAAACCCCGTGCTCGCCAGCCCCGATCTCGCCGGCATTCACTTCACCGGCTCGACGCCGGTCTTCCAGCACATGTGGCGGACCGTTGGGGAGCAGATCGCCGACTACAAGACGTATCCGCGCCTGGTCGGCGAGACCGGCGGCAAGGACTTCGTCTTTGCCCACGCTTCCGCGGACGTCGACGCGCTGGCTGTGGCGCTGGTGCGCGGGGCCTTCGAGTACCAGGGGCAGAAGTGCTCTGCGGCGTCGCGCGGCTACATTCCCAAGTCGCTCTGGCCAGCGGTGCGCGATCGGGTCGAAGCGCACATCCAGGCGATCAAGATGGGCTCGCCCCTCGACTTCACGAACTTCATGGCAGCGGTGATCGATCAGAGCGCGTTCAACGATCACAAGAGCGCGATCGAGCAGGCACGTGCTTCCGCGGATGCGAACGTCCTCTTTGGCGGCGGCACGGACGACAGCGAAGGCTACTTCGTCGAGCCGACGGTGATCGAGGCCGCGGACCCGCTCTACACCACGATGCGGGAGGAGCTGTTCGGACCGATCCTGACGCTGCACGTCTACGACGACGCCCGCCTCGACGAGACGCTGGCCTCGTGCGATACCGCGAGTGCCTATGGCCTGACCGGTGCGATCTTCGCCCGGGATCGCTTCACCATCGCCAAGCTGTCGGCAGCGCTTCGCCACACGGCCGGTAACTTCTACATCAACGACAAGCCGACGGGCGCAGTGGTTGGTCAGCAGCCGTTCGGCGGCTCGCGCGCATCCGGCACCAACGACAAGGCCGGCTCGGTGTTCAACCTTCTGCGCTGGGTGTCCCAGCGTACGGTGAAGGAGACCTTCGTACCGCCGAAGGACTTCCGCTACCCGCACATGGACGAGTCCTGATTCGCGGTTGACCGCGGACTCGAAACCGACGATGACGGACGTTCGCACGCATGCGGCCATCGACCCGGCGCTCTCGGGCGCGCCCAGGCTCCTCGAGCCCGGGCGCGCGGTGGTGGAGCTCGCCACCGGTGATGCCCTGCGCGCGGACGACCGTGACCTGGTCCACGGTGGCTTCGTCTTTTCCTTGGCCGACCACGCGGCCATGTTGGCGGTCAACGAGCCGACCGTCGTCCTCGGAGCTGCGGAGGTTCGCTTCCTGGCACCGGTGACGGTCGGCGACCGGCTGATTGCCGAGGCCGTGGCGGGGGAGGTCGATGGCAAGAAGCGCCCGGTCGACGTCACGGTCCGTTGCCAGGACCGGACGGTGTTCGCCGGTCGATTCACCTGCTTCGTGCCACCCTCACACGTGCTCGACTGAACGGGCACGGCGACGCTTCGTGGATGATGGCGGCCGTGCGCAAACGACCACGCACGAAGGGTCGCACGTAGAAGCGCGGCTGAAAGCGAGGCTCAGATGACACGGACGGGTGGAGATTGGGTCGCGGATGCTCTGGTCGCCCAGGGGGTTCAGCATGTGTTTACCCTCTGCGGCGGCCATGTCGCCCCCATCCTGGTGGCTGCCAAGGCACGCGGCATCCGGGTCATCGACACGCGCGACGAGCGCTCCGCGGCATTCGCGGCTGACGCCGTCTCGCGGCTTACCGGGGTGCCTGGAGTCGCTGTCGTGACGGCAGGTCCTGGCGTCACCAACACGATCACGGCAGTCAAGAATGCGCAGCTCGCGCAGTCACCGTTGGTCGTTCTCGGAGGCGCGACCGGAACCATTCTCGAAGGCCGAGGATCCCTGCAAGACATCGACCAGCGGGCGCTCCTCGCACCGCACGTCAAGTTCCTGGCGCGCGTGCGGCGCGTGCGCGACCTGCCCTCCGCCGTCCATGACGCCTTTGCTGCCGCCCGCTCGGGGGTGCCTGGGCCGACCTTCGTCGAGTGCCCGGTCGACTTGCTCTACGACGAGTCGGTGGTGCGAAGCCTGTACGGGGTCACGGCGGAGTCCGGGGGGGATGGGGCAACCGCGCGGGCGCCCCGGAGTCTCGGCGCGCGGCTGCTTCAACGCTACCTGGCGCACCATGTCGATGGGCTGTTTCGCGGCGCCGGTCGCACGTCGGTCGCGGTACCGGCGCGCGAGCCAGCATCCATTGCGGACAGCCGGGCCCTGACCAAGATCGAACGGGCGCTGGCGGCCGCCTCACGGCCTGTTCTGCTGGTGGGAAGCCAGGCCATGCTCGAAGCTGGGAGCACTGGGCGCGCGGGTGATCAACCTGCCGCGGCGCTCGCGGCCGCGGTGGCGCGATTGGGCATGCCGGTTTACCTGTCTGGCATGGCCCGAGGGCTGCTCGGTCGCGACCATCCGCACCAGATGCGCCACAAGCGGCGCAAGGCACTGGCCGAGGCCGATCTGGTGATCCTCGCGGGCGTGCCGTGTGACTTTCGTCTCGACTACGGGCGGCACCTACCGCGCCGCGCCACGGTGGTTTCGGTCAACCTGAGCGGCGAGGATCTCAAGAAGAACCGACGCCCTCAGATCGGTGTTCGCGCATCGCCGGGTGCCTTCTTGACGAAGCTTGGCGAACGCTCGGCCGCCGGCGATGCGCGGTGGGCGGACTGGCGCAGCCGCCTGGCAGCGCGTGATCAGGCGCGGGAGGACGATATCGATCGTCGCGCAGGCCTGGAGCCGCAGGACCCGGAGGTTACGGCGCTTTCGGATGACGCTTCAGGCGCAGGCGCCCGGAGCACAGAAGAGCCGCAGTACGTCAATCCACTCGCCTTCTTTCGCGCCCTCGACCCCTTGCTCGACGACAACAGTGTATTGGTTGCCGATGGCGGCGACTTCGTCGCCACGGCCTCGTACACCCTGCGTCCACGCGGCCCGTTGCGCTGGCTCGATCCGGGCGTTTTCGGGACCCTGGGTGTGGGCGGCGGGTTCGCGGTCGGTGCGCAGGCTGTGCTGCCGGACGCCGAGGTTTGGTTGATCTGGGGAGATGGCTCGTCGGCGTTCAGCCTGGCCGAGCTCGATACCTGTGCCCGCCATGGGCTGCCGGTGATCGCCGTGGTCGGCAATGATGCGAGCTGGGCGCAGATTGCCCGCGAGCAGGTCGAGATGCTGGGCGATGCCTGCGGAACGGAACTTGCGCGCACCGACTATCACCGGGTGGCCGAAGGCTACGGCGCTCATGGCCTGCTGCTCGATCGGATCGAAGACGCGCATGCCGTCTTGTCAGAGGCCAAGCGGGTCGCGAAGACCGGGAAGCCCGTGCTGATCAATGTACTGCTCGCAGGTACAGACTTCCGCAAGGGCTCGATCTCGATGTAGCAGCAGCGGGGCGTCCGTTCTCGCCGCCGAGCACTTCCAGGGCGATGATCAGCGGGTCAGCTCGTCTTCGTCGGTCTCTTCCGGCGGGATGACCTGTACCGTCGTGTTGCAGGGCTCGATACCTTGGGCGCTGAACCAAGCGACGTTCTCGAAGACAGCGTTGACTTCGACCCGGTAGGTGCCGACGTCGCTCGGCGCCACGACCCGAATCCAGCGTTCCGCTGATTGTCCGGGCGGCACCGGCTCGGCAAAGTCGGCACGCCCGCGCGCTTGGGGTGCCTTGCGGTCGGCCCGGTACCATCGGCTCGCGAGGCGTATGCGTGCGGCTCCCTCGTTCGGCCAGGTGTTGGGGCTGGTATTGCGCACCCGTGCCATGACCTGGACCGTGCTGTCAGCGTGGACGATCGCGGGGACGCCGCACCCCAACCAAGTCA
>CALFAM010000237.1 GCA_937948815.1 uncultured bacterium | reverse complement strand
AAGGGATCCGTGATTCGCCTGGTACTCCGTGATGCGATCCGCCCCGCGCTCGTCGGCGTTGGACTCGGCCTTCTCGGCGCGGCGCTCCTCTCCCGTACGCTCGAGAGTCAGCTTTACGGCGTCTCGGCGCTCGACGCACTGACCTATGTCACGGCACCTCTGATCCTGTTGGCCGTGACCCTCGCAGCGACCTTGGCGCCGGCCCTGCGTGCCGCACGCCTCGAGGCCCAAATGGCTCTGCAGGAAGACTGAGCCCATGGCCAACGATTCCGACTGAATCCGGGCGCTCCCTCGGCTCTTCGGTCTTGACAAGCGCTTGGCCAAGGCGGTCTCGAGACAGTGGGGGCCGTTGCTCACCGGGCGCCAGCCTGCGGCGGGGGAGTGCCTCGCGTCGAGCAAGCCCACATGGGCGCCGTCAAGCCCACGGCCCTCCGCACCGTTGACGGCCGACGAGCCCGGCCGTGTTCGAGCCCGGCCGTGTTCGACCCTGGCCGAAACGGGCTAGTCTTCCCGAGGGTTCTCGCCCAAGAGCCTCAGGCAGGAGCTGAACCGACCCAAGCCGATCTCAGTGGCATGGACGCAGCAGAACATGCCGTGATGGGGGCTGTTGGGGCCCAAGCCGTCTTCGAACTCGGCACAGAGCTGGTCGATCACTGGGCCGCACAGGGCTGGCGCCGACGACACATTGATCCACGCGCCGAATCCGTAGGGCGGCGGAGTGTCGTGTCCGGCCACCGTACCACCCAGCACGACGAGGCCGAGCACCAGAGCCAACTTGGTCCAACGTGTGAACGCGGAGCGAGGACTCCATACTCCTACGGTCGGCCCGAGACCATGGTGTGAAGTCTTGTGTCGCTGTTGCCAAAGTCCATTCATGTTCGTCCGTTCTCCAATTTGGCCCGAGATTCGAGTGTACGCGGCCAGGAGCAACTGGCCCTCGAAGGCTACGCGTATTGCGACCCTTCATGTGTATCAGCGACCCTGCGATTGCCTCGCGAGCTGGTCGCGGCAGCGGCGGACTCGATCTTTGGCTTGCCGTGTCACTTTGTGATCTTTCCAGACTTCGACACGGTTCGCCAGCAGGTCGAGAACTTCCACGCAGCGCCCCGACTCCAGCAGCAAGTCGGCCAGCTCCACGGCCGGAACACCGAAGTAGCGGTGCTCATACCTGGGGCCCAGGCTCGGTGAATCGAGGGCGACACGCATTGCCTGACGCAGCGCGGTTTCGGCCTCGCCGACCCGGCCGGCGGCGGCCAGGGCTCGGCCCAGGTTGCTCGAAGCAACGGCTCGCTGGTAGTAGTCCTCACCGTAGGTTTGCGCAAACAGCTGATCGGCTCGCGTCCAGTCTTTGATCGCCAGTTCCCATCGTTGCTGCCGATAGGCGATGGAAGCGAGATTGTTGTGCACCAGCGCGGCCAGCGGATGGTGCGGTCCGTGATCTCGTTCCAGCGTGCGCAGGGTGTCCCGGTAGAGCGCTTCGGCTCGCTCCGCGTCGCCCAGCTTGCGCAGGGTCAGTGCCCGTTGGCTGGAGGCGATCGGCACCTCCGCACTCTTCGAACCGATCAGTGTCCGACTCAGCAGGAATGCGTCGCGCGAAACCGGGTCGGCGGCCGGCCAGTCGCCCTGAGAACAGAGAATCTCGACATGGCGATTGAGCACCCGGAGGTGGAGATGAGAATCCAGGTCTTCCAGCTCCGTGGCGAGGCCGAGGGCTTGGGCGCTCAGAACCCGCGCTTCGTCGAGCTGGCCCAGTCCGCGAAGCGCGGCGGCCACTCCGATCATGCTTTCGACTGCTTCGGGGGTATCCGGGTGCAAGCCGCGACGAAGCGACAAGGCCTGCGTGTGGTGGTGCCTCGCTTTCTGCCAATCCCCGAGCTCCAGGTTGATCCAACCGAGCGTCGAAGCCACGGCTGCTTCGACATCGGGCTGATTCGGGAACGTGAGGTCGCCCCGTTCCACATAATGATCGACCGCCTGCTGGAGTGACAAGGGGACACCTTGGGAGACCAGCGGCCCGGCCTGCTCGAAGATGCCGAGAAAGATGTCGAGAACGTGCTCACGCTTTGCACCCTCTGCCTGCAGGCGCTTCCGTCCCTCGGCCGCCTGGAGTCCCGAGTGGATGATCGATGTCAGGAGCGCACCGGTCAGGGAGAGGACCAACGTCGCCACCAGGGCAGCGCGAACGTGTCGACGGAGGAATTTTCCGAAGCGATAGGAGGCGTTGCCATGGCGGGCCGAGACGGGGAAGCCCTCCAAGTAGCGTTCGAGATCGTCGCCCAAGGCCTTGGCGGAAGGGTAGCGGGACTCGACATTCTCATCCAACGCTGCCAGGACGATCGAGTCCAGGTCGCCGGCGAGCGCACGCGACAGCTGCATTGCTGGAATCGCTGGCCGGTCCCGGTTCTCCTTTCCGGCGGCGACACGCAGACTCGGCCGTTGTAGGTCGGCCGTCCGCGAGCCGCGATCGTAGAGCCAGAGGGTGACGTCTTCCTTGGGTCTCGGCACGTCGCCCGTCAACAGTTTATAGAGCAGTGCCCCCAGCGAGTAGACGTCGCAACTGATTGAAAGCGGCTGCCCTCGGATGTGCTCGGGGCTGGAGTATTCCAAGGTCACTCGTTGGCGCCAGGGCTCCGTGCGTGACGCGATATTCGGCTCGTTCTGCGTATCGGGTTCCAGAATCTTGGCGATGCCGAAATCGAGTAGCTTGGGTTCGCCGTCGCGGGTGATCAGGATGTTCGATGGCTTGATGTCACGGTGGACAATCAAGTTTTCATTGGCATATTCCACCGCAACGCATACACGGCGGATCAGCTCGAGACGTTCCCGCAGGCCGAGCTCTTGTTGTCGGCAGTAGGCGTCGATCGGCAAACCTTCGACCAACTCCATGACGAAGTAAGGCAAGCCTTGCTCCGTTCGGCCGGCATCGTAGATGCGCGCGATGTTGGGGTGTTGAAGGCGCGCCAGGATCCGGCGTTCGAGGCGCATCCGGCGGATGATGTCCTCGCTCTCGAAGCCGGCCCGAATGACCTTGATCGCTACTTTCTGCTCGATCGTGTCGTCGTCTCGCACGGCAGCATAGATTGTTCCCATGCCACCCCGACCGATCTCGCCGAGAAGGCGAAACTTGTCGAGCCGCTCTGGCTGCTGTGCGGTGGCTGCTCGCTCTGGAGGCTTCGCATCCTCCGCGAGTGTCGCGGTCACGGGTGGCGCGGCTTCGAGAAAGTGTCGAGCTGTTGCCGCTGCATCGGCTGCCAAGAGGTTCTCGACGACGGCCCGTAGCGCCGGATCGCTTCCGCACTGGGTTTCTAGCTCTGCCTCACGCTCACTGGCGGGCAGCTCGATGAGCCTTTCAAATATGGAATTTGCTTCGAGCCAGCATGCGAGGTTCATGCCGCTCCCTCGAGGTAGGTGAACAGCCAGGCCCGTGCGGTACGCCAACGGCGAGAGACCGTGGCGCTGGAGATGCACAGAACCTCTGCGATTTCATCCCGTGACATGCCGCCGAAGTATTTGAGGATGACGATCTCGGCAAGTTGTGCGTCCCGAGATTCGAGCTCCCAGAGGGCTCGGTCCACCGCCGATACCTCGGGCTGCAAGGGTGCCTCGTCGTGATCGAGGTCTGAGATCTGCAGCGTCAAGGCATCGCCGCCGCGCTTTTCCGAATGGCGACGCCGTGCGTGGTCGACCAGAATGCGGCGCATCATCTTGGCGGCGATCGCGAAAAAGTGCGCCCGGTCCCGCCACCTCGTTCGCTGCTGCTGAATCAAGCGCAAGAACGCCTCGTTGACCAGTGCGGCGGCGTCCAGAGAGTGATCCGTCCGTTCGCTGCGCAAGAAGCTACTCGCCAGTCCGACGAGGCGGTAGTGGACCCGATCCATGAGCGGAGCCAACGCCGTCTCGTCGCCGTCACTCCAGGCGAGTAGGTGGTCTGTAATCGCTTTCGACTGTCTGCCATTCATGGACACCGCACCTCCGGCCGCCAACAAGGTGAGCCATCCCTCGCCGATTCCTTTAACTCAGTTCAGGGATCATGTCACCGAGGGGCAAGCGAGAGGGGCTCGCGAGGCCCACTTACCTTCCGCGGATGCAAATGATCTCGAGAATCGCGATCTCGCGCTCCTGCCCTTCGTTGAGCACAGGAATGTCGTCGCGCTTGATACGCCCCGCGGCATGAACTGCGCGTAGCGGTTGAAGGCGACAGGTGTTGTCGCCGCGATGCCGGCCGGCCCGAGTCAGATCCTCCTGTACGCCGCTGGCCATGGCATGACGTCTGAAGGGTCGTTCGATGGACAGGCTCTGCAAGCTCGATTGACCGAGCCTGCGGAGCACGAGGAGAGAGGTGAGCTGTGAACGTGCGAGTGATTTTCATTCTCGTTGCCGCGATGGTGAGCGCAGGAACGGTGCGCGCAGAGAAGGTGTCGCCCCTGAGCGCATCACGGTTGGTGCGTCCTGTATCGGAAGCCCCGATCGATCTCGCGTCAGCTTTGGTGTTCCGAGGCACGGAGGCAGGACGCGAGGCCAATCGAGTTGATCTCCCTGGGGGGAGTCGTCGTCTCGAACCCGGAATCTCGCCTGTCCTTCGAAGCCAGCGGATCGACGCCGAACATCCGATGCTTGCCATGATCGGCCTCGGCAAAATTCCATCAAAGGCCGAATGGGCGTTGTGGTCCGAGCAGGGCGTTGAGTACATCAAGCCGGTCGGCCGAATGTCGTGGCTCGTTCGCTTGACCCGTGGCGCTGATTGGGTTGCTGGTCAAACTGAAGCCATGTCGCTGGCGGAGTTCCGGGCAAGCGACAAGATCGATAAGAGGTTGGCCACGCCTGCCCCAGCGTTCTTCGATGCTACCCGAAACCTGGTGGTCGTCGCCCTCACGCTCGTTCCAGCGGTTGCTCCCGATGCTGCTGCGAGAATTCGAAGAGAGTTCCATCACAGTGGTCTCGAGTTCCTCGATGAGCCGTGGGGCGCAAGATTCATCACGATCGTGACGAGTCCTGCCAGCGTCCATGAGATCGCCTGGGATCCGGATGTCCTGGCGATTGCGCCCGGTGCTTGGAAGAGCGAAGTGCTCATGGACGGCGTGCGCGCAACCGCACGGGCGGAGAACGTTGTCGGTGCTCAAGGCAAGATCCTGACGGGGTTGGGAATTCGGGCTGCGACGAACGAGTGGCTCATCGCAGATCCTTCGGGGGCCACTTCGAACACAGAGCACCTTCATGAAGGGTTCTGGAATCACGATCTCTCCGGAAATCGCACCACGCCTCGATTGACGAGCTTCGCCCTTTCGCGTCCGCTGGGGTGTGGACGTTTGTCCCACATTCCCCACGGCATGATGACCGGAGGCGTGCTACTCGGCAACGGATGGGGCGGTGATCCCTATGGTGGCGAGAACCTGGGGTTCCGAGGAATTGCCCGCCGCGCGACGTGGGAGTGCTATTGGGAAACTGGGGCTCGAGCGCATGTCAGTAGCCACTCCTACGTTGCTGCAGGCCAATTCAATGCTGCGGTGGTAGGGCACGCGGGGGGAGAACGCCATCATCCGCAGGTGATGAGCCTGGGCAACAATGGGCTGCGACCGATCCACACACCCGTGACGCCGCCTGGCGAGCCCAACAAGGTTGGGTACTACAGTGTGCTCAACGCCTACAAGAATGTGCTCGGGGTGGCCAACGCTCAGGTCGATGGTGAGATTTTCGCGGGTAGCAGCGCTGGACCCACGGTGGATGGGCGTCTCAAGCCAGACATCTCGGCTCCGACCGGGAACACGAACGGCGAGCTTCTTGGCCGCCGGGGCGGATTCACGGTCGACGTCTATCGCATCGAGCTCGTGCGTACGAACGGAAACAACATCGTGTGGCGATTCCTCAATGGCACGGCGGAGGGCTGGGGGGCCACCGGCCTGGGGAGCCCGAACGTCGTCGTGACGACTCATCACGGCCGGATCCAGGTCGACGTGGCAAACGAGCCTTGGGGAACCGGATGGCAAGGACGGCCGGCAGTTGGAACCCAAACGCTTCCGCATCCTTCAATGGGTGCGCTGGACATTGTGGGACATCAGGATGACGTGCTCCGCGTAACCTATCGGGCCTCTAGTCTGGGCTACTTTGATTTCCAGCCGATCTGGTTCCGTGACCATCCGTACATTGATCCCAACTGTCCCTCCAACGACCCCAGTATTCCGAGCCTCTGTGCGTGGGACAGCCAGAGCAAAGCAGGAGGCATCGGCATCGGGGACGGCCAGATTCGCACGATGGAGATTCCCATCGGGTTGGCAGGTGACAACCAAATCGGCCCGAATCCTCATGGCCACAGGGAAGATCTCACTTGGGCAGACCAGCCTGTCGAGTTCCTGGGTCTGCAGTTCAAGACGCGTCACAAGCAGCCAACGCCAGGCTACCCACACCACTACGATCAGAGTAGCGGTGGCACATCCGGGGCCTCGCCTGTTCTGAGCGGTGCCTACGCGCTGGCGCTGGAGAACCTTCGCCGGCTCTCACCACAAACCGATCTGGACGCGAAAACACAACCTTCGATCTACTTCCAGCCCGCGGGGCCGCAATTCTCGTATGGCCCGCCACTGAATTCGACGTGGAAAGCGCTGTTCGTCCATACCGCCAATGACATGGTGCGTGAGAATCCGGGCAATGATGTTCCAAAAGATCCGGACACGCTGCGGCCGGCGATCTATCACCGTGGACCAGACTATAAGACCGGCTACGGAATGGTCGACATCCAAGATGCCGTCGATCTCATGCTTCGTGACAGTGCCCAGGAGACTCTCATCGAAATGCTGGAAGCAGAGATCGAAGACAATACTTTTGATACCTACACGCTCTCTGTTTCAGGACCCTTTGCCAGTGGACCAAGAGGCATCAAAGTGACGCTCGTCTGGGACGACAGCCCAGTCGACACGAAGCTTGTCAATGAGATTGATCTTGTTCTGGAAGCTCCCGACGGGACCCTTTTCTATCCCTGGTCACTTGCTGTTCCCGTTCCGCCTGTTGAGCACAGCGACATCGTGCCGGCTCGCCGCGATCAGCCTAACCGGCGCGACAACATCGAGCAGGTTCTCGTCGATGATGTGGATCCTGCTCATGGCGGCGACTGGAAGATTCACGTCGTGGCCAACGGCTTCCTGGATCCACTGTTTCAACAGCGCTACTCGGTGGTGGTGAGCCCGTGGGACACGGACGCCCAGTGCCATTCCTGCGACGCGAACTGATCGTCGTCGCTTCATCGTCTACGGGACGGTCGCGCTCCAGCGACCGTTTCCGCTGAGAATCGGAAGAGGATACCGACGAGCTTCGTCCGGGGAGTTGACCTGGCTTCGAGGACCCTTCATCCTCGGGGAAACAAGACGGCCCAGCCCGCGTTGCACGACGGCAGTCCTGTCGTGCAGCCGTTCTGCCACTCCTCAAACCAAAGTCTGGAACCTCGACATGCGACGTGACTCGTTTCTCTCCGACAACTGCCCCCCGATGGGGATCTACGAGACCCTCTATGCCTTCCGGGACAGCTTTGGTCAGTTCATGGGTACGGAGGGCACCCATCCGTGGTCGCAGGGGTTCCCGCTGACCACGCCGCTGCCCGGTGGCCCGGAGCTGCCCTCGAGCGTCGACGTGACCTGGGAAGACCGCTTCTATCCGAAGGCGTGGGGCCATCCGCGGCTTCGGGAGGCGATCGCCGAGCACTACAACGCGTTCTACGGGTCCAGCATCGTGCCCGAGAACGTCATGGTCTTCGCCGGCGGGCGGCCCGGCATCTTCACCGTGCTCGCTTTCCTCAAGGAGCACGTGCAGGTCCGGATCGGCAACGTCGAATGGCCCGCGTATCTGGACATCATGACCCAGACAGGCACCGACTGGAGCGTCATTCCGTTCCACAAGGGAAACGGATTCCATCCGCCGAACGCGGACTACTTCGACCGCACCAACCTCAACGCGAAGACGCACCTGCTGCCGGTGATCTCCAACCCTGGTAACCCAACGGGGCACACGCGATTCGGTGCCGAGCTCGAGGAGCTCATGGCGTTGGCCGAGCAGCCGAAGAACGGGATCCTGCTCGACGAGGCTTACGAAATGTTCCACGAGTCGAGGGGCGTGAGTGGGATTCAATATGTGCGCGACCTGGACAACAGCAACGTCTTCCTTGCCGGTGCTTGTACGAAAGGGCTGCAATCCCCGGGCATCCGCATCGGCTGGATGATCGCCAGCCGGGCCAATATCGAGGTGCTGTCGAACTTCTCGAGCTTCGGCATGGGCGGGGTGAGCCACCCGTCGCAGCTCTATGCAGCGGAGCTCCTCGAGCCCGCGCGCGTCGCCCAAGCGCGCGACGCCGTGGCAGGACACTACGGCATGCAGCGAGAACGCTACGGCGCCGCCTTCGAAGCGATGGGCCTCACCGTGCACACCGGCGACGGCGGCTTCTACCACTGGCTCGAGCTGCCAGACGGACT
>CALFAM010000236.1 GCA_937948815.1 uncultured bacterium | reverse complement strand
GGCGGCTGGAGCCGGGAGAACTTCATCAGCGTCTTCAAATCCTTCTCACCGCCCGCAGGCCGCGAGATTCCGGGCGACGAGATCAACACCGTCATGCCCTGGTCACGCTTTGCCGGGATGAGCAAGGAGGACCTAGGTGCGATCTACGACTTTCTACGGACTGTCGAACCCGTCGAGCAAGATGAGGACGGCACGTAGGGAAGGTCAGCGGTAGGTGGCGGCGAGAGCCTCGCGGGTTTCGGCACCGGTGACGAAGGTTTCGGGGCAGGTAGAGGCGCCGTAGAGGGCGAGGCAGTCGAACCACCGGCCTTCGATCGCAAGGTCGAGGAGATCTTCAGCGGAGAGGGTGGGACGGCCAGCGCGTTCCTGGAGGGGCAAATCGATTCCGGCGATGCCGTCGTAGGCGCGGTAGATGACCTCGGAGCAGACGAGGCGATCGGCACGGAAGAAGTCAAAGTCGAAGTTGTAGCCCTTGCCTTCGTGCTGGAGCGCACGACCGATCGCTTCGGCAAGGTGCGGGTCCGAGAGCCGGGGCCGGAGAACGGCAACAGCGTCGACCGCGAGGGTCTCGCTGAGCGGACGGAGACGAACGCCGTCCTTGAGCGCTTCGAGCGTCCGGATCTCACCCTGCCATTGGGCGGCACGCGCTGCATCGACCTCGATGGCAAGAGCCTCCCGGTCATGACTGGATCCGACGTAGAGCGCGACGTGGGGCCAGTATCCGGGTAGGAAGAGGTTGCTCAGCGCCCGGTCGTGCCGGGTGACGATGACATCGCCCGGCCGCAGCCGCTTGGCCAGCTCGGCACGGATGGCGGGAGACACGCGCTTGGGCGTGTGCTGGTCGCGCAGCTCGGCAACCATGCGTCCGGAGGAGGCCAATAGCGCGAAGGTCGTGCGCTGCGTGCCGGACGCGAGCCGCCGCCGGAGCGAATGGTCCCGGTAGCCCACCAGCCGCTTCCAATAGCCTCGTTTACTGGCATCGAGGAAGCCCTCGAGCGCGGGCAAGGCCGACACCACGGTGCCGACCCGAGGGTCGTGGGCCAAGGCGGAAAGCGCGGGACGGTTGCGGTCGGCGAACCGCATGGCCTCGTACATCGACCAGGCATGACGCGGGCTGCCGAGCGATTTGAAGATCACGGTGAATTGCTTGCGTGGAATGCGCCGGGCGGCGTCGCCCTCGTTGAGCTTGCGCTGCGTCAGCGCGTCGGTCGCGACGTCTTCCACCAGGTGCCGATCGAGGCCGACGATCAGGCAGGCGGCGGCATAGCCGAGGACGAAACAGCGGCGATGATCGTCGGTCTCGATCTTCCCCGGATCGCCATCGATCGGCGCGCCGACTTCCTCGATCACCTCCCAAAGGCCGGCGCGAATCGATAGGAATCGGCCAAACCAGGCCATGAGCCTGTCTTCCTCCACAGGTCGAAAATGGCCGCGCGCC
This sequence comes from uncultured bacterium, assembly GCA_937948815.1. GTDB lineage: Bacteria > Acidobacteriota > Thermoanaerobaculia > Multivoradales > J023 > J023. The sequence goes on along the minus strand of CALFAM010000236.1, from coordinate 10,714 downwards.
ACGACCTCCGCGAGCCAAGGGTGCGAACTGCCAGCGGCGAGCAGGCCATCGACCGCAGGACGAAGCGACTGGAGTGCGCGGGCGTTGCGTTCGACGAGGACTTCCACGATGCGAAGAGTACCGCGCCGCTGGCACAACCTGGCAAGCGCCCAGCCTCAGCGCAGGGCGCCGAACCCGATCCGAAACAGACGCAGATGCCTCCGCCAAAGTTGCTTGTCCGCAATGTGCGCTGTGGAGCAGCTTGACTCCTAGAAGCTCGAACAAGAGGCCGTCTCCCTCATGGCACCAACGGGTGGCAGCGACGAGGCGCGCGGCGTGAATGAGGGTCGTGGTGGCCAAGGTCACAGGCTGCTTCCTGCAGTCGTGAAGGATGCCTGGCGCTGACGAGATCGAGCGAGGTCGAAAGAAAGGAGCATGCGTGATGGTTCTCGCCCGTTGCCGCCACCTGGTCGCCCTATTCGTTTTCCTGATGGCACCTGCCCTCCCCGCTGGTGCCGACCTGCCCTGGCAGCCGGAGCGCTGGACATGGGTCCACAACCCAATATCGATCGACACCAAGACCACAACAACGCCCCTTCTTCTCGTCAGCTCACCCCGAGAGCTCCAGCACGCGACGGGCGTTCAGCTCCTCTCCCTCCGCCTCGAGCTCGACGCGGAAACACAGCCGGAGCATGTGGTCTTCTCCTGGCAGGTCACGGTGGCCAACCCGTCACCGCGCGACTATTTCGCGGTTGCCGCGGTCTACTTTCGGACACCCGACCAACAGCCGATTGCCCTACCGCTGCTGGCGCCGCTGCGCGCAGATCGTGCCGCATTCGGTCCGTCCTGGGAGCACCATCTGCGACCGGGCGACCCCGTCCCGATTCAAGGCACGCTCAAAGTCGATCGGCGCGCATGGCAAACGTTTCTTCGTGAAGGCAACGGCCGCGCTGAGGTCGCAACCGCCTCTCGTCTGCCCTCTGCCAAGCTCGAGGAGCTGCAACGCGCGGTCCCGATGGCCACGACCAGCTTGCAAGACCGCATTGCCACAGGCGAGCAAGCCGCCGAGCATCTCAGACGCGAGGTCACCACGCTGCGCGATCAAGTCAAGGACCTTCAGGCCGAGCGCGACGAGGTGTCGAAGATACCCATTCCGGAACAGCCTGGAGCTCTGACGTTCATTTTCTATGGTGACGAGAAGCCACCCAAGACCGCTGTCGACCGTGTGAAACAAACCATCGAGAGCTTCGAGAATCTCTACGATCCGCTCGGCGCGAATATCATTCTCGCCACCCTGCCCGATCCGATCGACTCTCCCTTTGCACGCGAGTTTGACCTGTTGCTTGCTGCGATTCGTGAGGCAGCCGAGCACTGTGGCTACGTTTTCGATCGTCGCTATCTACCGTGGAAACCTGGCGCAGACGATCCGATTCATCGTCGCGAGCCCGGTATCTTGCTGTTTCGCGCACCAACGGATCAGGTCGCACAGGGCCTCAAGTCGCCTTCGGAGACGCCTCCTTGCGCGAGACCATTCGACATCCCTGGAAGCAAGGATCTCGCTGTGTTGATCGTGGGTGAGCGGCCGGACACCGGTGTCCAGACCGGCGCGCTTCGGCAGGCGCTCGACCGATGGCATCAAGCCCGCGAGGAAGCGCATGAGCGCGCCAACGAGAAGGGCGAGCGCTGGCCGTTTCGGCCTGCGACGTTACGCATTCTCGGCCCGACGTTCTCAGGCACCAGAGACTCGCTCAAGCAAGGACTGATCAGCTGGCGAGAAAAGCACCTGCAGCACCAAGCCAACACGACACCGGAAGCCCAGCCGCCTGCTGTGCCTCACATCGTCCAGTTCGATCTCGTCTCCGGCTCCGCAACCGCTTCGTCCAATGCGGAGACGTTCGAAGGCAAGGTGTTTGCGGAGCCGCCCGCTGGCGGCGATACGCGGCCAGCGAGATGTGGGCATCACGACGGCTTGACGTGCTTTCGCTATCGATCGATGGCGCTCACCGACCGTACGAGCCGGACCGCGCTCAACGACTATCTCATCGAGACGCTCCAGATCCCGCCGCACCGTATTGCGTTGCTGATCGAGTCATCGCTCTATGGAGACGAGTTCACACGCGAGGAAACCAGTAAGACGGATGGGCACACGCCTCCCACACAAGGTCGTACGGGAGAGCAGTCGTCCCAAGACGCTCCGTTGTTGATGCGATTTCCCATGCACATTGCTCAGCTTCGCGCGGATCTTGCCGCGCGCGACGAACGGGAACAACCGGAAGACGAGGTGCTGACCCGCGACCCGTTCGTCGCCATCGACTCGAGGGGCTCGGGCAGGCACGCGCGCTGGCAGCCACTCGCGCCCGGGCTTACTTCGCCGACCGCCAACGTCATGCTCGCGGCCGTGCTCAAGCACCTGGTCGATGAACGTATCGAAGCCGTGGGCATTCTCGCCACAGACGTTCAAGACAAGCTCTTTCTCGCCCAGCAGATTCGTCGCCACGCACCCAATGTTCGTCTCTTCACCTTCGAGGGTGACCTGCTCTTGGCCCACCCACACGTGGCCGAGTACACACGCGGCATGATCGTCGCGTCTTCGCATTCGCTCGAGATCTCAAGCACGCCGTCACCGAACGAACATGCGGCGACCTCGTTGCTCCGCAGCGAGAAGGCGCGCAACCTGCACTATCGCTTTGCCAACGACTGGTCTCATGGCGCGTTTCTCGCTATGGCCACCTTGCTGACCCACGAACGCGCTGCCCAAGAATGGATCACCAAGCAGCGGCACGGCGGTGTTCAAGCACGCCACGAGCCCCGCATCTCCTTGGTCGGTAGGGGTGAGCTGTTGCTCACAAGGGCACAGAATCAGTCACCCGTCGATCAACCGACGAGACCGGTCCTGGAGCGGCTCGGCCGCTGGTTGCACGACCGGTGGCCCTTCGACAGCGCCGCGTACGCCGACGATGGAAACCAGCCAGCCGGATCGCCTGATTCAACGAGCCTGGCGGCTGCCGCATCGAATCCCTCGGCGTCGAATACGGGCATCGAAGAACCACCACCGAACACGAGTACCGGTCCTGAGCGGGTGGCACGGGCGGTTCCCCATAGCTGGAGTCTGGTGCTCGCTATCGCCTTCCTCACGGGCATCCTGATGACCTTCATGATGCGCTGGAGCCGTGCTCCAACACAGGTCTCGTTTGGCTGGCGAGACCTCTATTCGTTCACGAACAGAATGCGCGACAAAGTCGGCCCCGCGACCGTGCAAGATGGCCGATTGCTGCTCGCGGTCCTCCATACCGCCATGGCGATCATCCTGCTCTTGCTGACCGTCCCCTACGCACCCTTCGAGGAGAAGTCTCGCCCCTTCAGCGAGGGCTATATCAACTCGGCACTGATTCCCGTGCTTCCTCTCTTGCTCACGCTCGCACTGATCGTCTCATCAGCGTGGTTGTGCAGCGCCTATGCCTGGCGGCTGTCGAGCGCCTGGGCGGGCTATGCCTACGCTCGTGCCAGACGGGGTGTGAGACGGTCCCAGCTCCGCAAACTTCGAGCCCTTCGGCAGCAGGTCCCTGACACGCATCCTGCCGCGCACGCTGGCGAAGCCACCTCGCGCGTTCGCCGGCAAGTCGAGCGTAGAGACGCGCTACGAGAGCGGCTCGAGCGGATTCAGCAACAACCCAAACCACCTCGGCTCGTTCGACCGACGATGCCCTTCCGCATCGCACACCTACTTCCCCCCTTTCTCTGGGGCACCTTGCTGCTCTTGCTTCATGCCATGCTTTCGGACAATGGGTTGGCCAGCTGGATGACCGAGCGTGCCTACGCGCTCGGACATGCAGTCTCACCGCTCCTTCCGTCGCTGCTCCTCACGCTCTGTCCGCTCGTGTGGGTCGCATCAGGCCTGCGCCGTTGCCCTCAGCTCCAATGGCTGCGGGTCGGTCAGCCCGAACATCGGGCTACCGCGACGCGGCACCGCGAATCGCTGCCTGATTTCATGGTCGATCTCTACGAAGCCTTCAATCCTCTGGCCAAGATGGATGGCTATAAAGCCACCGCCCTGGTGGCCTTCGTTGCGACCCCGTGCTTCTACATCTGGCTCTACTACCGACAGCCCGAGTGGCGCATTCTTCGCAGCTTGGAGTCGAAGAACTTCGATGTCGCGATCTCCGTGCTCCTGCTGGTCAGCCTGATCGTTGCGGTCAGCGGCGCCGTGCGACTCTTTTTGGGGGCACGGGCACTCGGTCGAATTCTCGATGTGGGCAACCAGTGGCGCACCGCCTGGGAGATCAAGGCCGAGCCCTGGCAGAAGATCGGTGAGAAGGGTCAGAACGCGTTTCGTCTGCGTCGCGCCTACCGCGATCGGAGTGCAGCACGGGAACAGGCCGCCGAGGCGTCAAACGACGTCGCAGCTCACACTGACCAGGCACCACGGCTGGCATGGTTCCAGCGGGCCATGACCTTCGAACGAGAAGACGCCGATATCCATGCCGAACTGAATGCATCCGCTGCGGGAAGTGGCCATGGGGAAACGCAGGTTGGCGATGCATTCTTCTGCGACTTCGCCGTCTACATACTCACGGCCTCTCGTCAGCTCCGATCGTTGCTCTACATCACGATGGCGATCTTCTTGCTCGTCTTTCTCGCGGTCGCCACCTATCCCTTCCAGCCACAGCGACTCCTGATGCTCTATACGGGCTGGTTGCTGGCCGCGGCCAGCATTATCGGCACGATCAAACTCACCCAAGTCGAAAGCCACACGTTGATGCGCTGGGCCGAAGGCCATACGAAGCAGAACCTGATCTTCGAACCCGGTTTCCTGCAAAACGTCATGGCTTCGGCCGTGCTGCCCGCGATCAGCATTCTCGCGACGCAATTTCCAGCGCTGCGCAACCTACTCTTCGACTGGGTTCGCCCCTTGTTGCGCATGCTCGGGTAACGGTTACTCGACGATGGCCGTCCACAGGGAGAGGTCGTCGAAGCGCAACTCACCACTGATTTCGTCGCTCGTGGCGCCGAGCGCGCCGAAGCGTAGCTCGTCGGCGGAGCGTTCGTCGTCGTCGAGCCCCCCCAACCAGGCGATGCGGCGGCCATCGTGCCAGAGACTGACACGCCCGGTCGCCCGTATGGCTCCTTGGCTTCGCCGCCAACGAAGCTCGAGGGTCATCGGCGCAAAGTCCACTTTCGGGCTGCGCGCGATGTGCCAGTTGCCGTCGTCGTCCCAGGCCAATACATGGAGCTTGTAGAGCCCCGCACCATTGCGCGCCAGTCGCAGGCGGGTTTGGGGGCCTGCAGGATCGCGACTCTCGAAGAGATCAAGGCGCGTGCCCACGGGAAGGGTCACGCCAGTCGGGTCGAGACGCAGACGGATCAAACTATCGCCGCGACCATGATCCAAGATGCGGGCCACAGAGGCTTCTGGCTCGGTCAGCGGCTTCGAGACAACGACTTTCAGCTCACCGTCGTCACTTCCCTCGAGATCGCTGCTGGCCGCGGGAGCCACCACCACGTCTTCAGGCGAGCGAACGTGCCAACCGGCAAGCCCTGGGTTCCCCTCGAACGGTTCCCGGAAGTCGAGCTCGGTGGATGCCTGGAGATAGCCTCGGCGGACCGAAAGGGCATCCAACGCCAAGGGCGTCTGGGCCGCAGCATCTGTCATCCCGACCGCCAAGCTGGCCAAGGGCCAAAGATCGGTGCCAGAACCGACAAGCTGACGAATCACGACATCGTTGACGCTGACTTGGAAGCCCTTGCCGCCAGGCAACGAGAAGGTACGCAACGCCAGCGCGTGGGGGGGTGCGCCGAATTGGGCCAGCTGACCGTCGGGTCCAGGCACACCGTCGACCTCGACGGTATAGCCGTAGGCCGGCTCCTCGGGCATGGGATGCACGAAGATCTCGATCGCGCGGCCCGCGTGACTCAGATAGCGCAACACACGCCACCTTGCTCCGGTTGACCCTGAGCCGATGGCGGCCGGCGGCCACGGAGGCTCGATCTCCGTCTTGGTTTCAGAGCTATGGTCACCCAGCGGATCCTCGGACGGTACCCTTGGTATTCGTTCGCTGCCCACGTGCAGATAGGCTGCACCGATCCCGCCATGGATCGTCAAGCCCGTCCAACCTTCGAAGGCAGAGGCTGCACTGAGCTCGAATCGCTCCAGGCTACCCTGGGTGAGACCTTGGAGGTCATCTCCTTGCTCGAAGTCGATGTGCAATGCATCGAAGCTCGGGCGATCGTGCGCGACGACAATCACCGAGTAACGGGCCACACTCGCCGTATCTTCCCCTTGGAGAATGAAGTGGATCAGGTCACTCCCCACGCTGAAGAAGCTCGCCCTCGGATGGTACACAGCACCCGCCGGCTCGAGCTCGACCGAACCATGGTTCGCGCCTTCGAAACCCGTCGCGTGGGCCGGCTCGCCGTCGATGCTGAAAGTCAGGGTGAGGCTGTCGCCAGGCCACAGACCAGCAACGTAGGGCTCAGATGCCGCGCTCGGCGGCATGCTTCCGAATGAGAGCATGAGCAGCCAGAGAGCCGTGGCCAGGGACCGCGAGGTCAACGAGGTGCGCGGACCTGGAAGAATGGACTGAACATGGTGACAAGGGTTCATAGTCGTTCCTTTCGCAATGGCCACCGCTCACGGAGCCATCGATCGTGGACCCCTCATTCGCGGGGCGCCTGTTTCGGTATCCGGGTCTCGGACGGGAGGAGGGCGCCCCAGACGCCCCCGAGACCTCAGTCGGACTCAGACCAATCGGCGCATTCTCGCCGTCGACCTTGTCATGGACCATCCCGGCGGCCACGGCCCACCCTGCTAGAACAGCTCCGGCACCCGAAGAGCCTGCGACCCGGGAGAAGGCAGCCATGACACCGGAGCGCTGGCAGCAGGTGCGGTCGATCTTCGATTCTGCCCTCGCCTTGCCGCCCGAGGCGCGGAAGGCTTTCATCGACCAGGCATGCCTGACCGACCACGATCTGCGCGCGGAGGTTCTCTCTCTGCTCGACGCGCACCAAGACCCTGCGACCTTCCTGGAACAAGGCCCCTTGGTCGCATCCTCCCGTGCCCGATCCTCTGACATCCCCGACTTGACGGCGCGAGGACTGGACCTGCCGGCTCGGCATGACGCAGCGCCGACGCCGGAGACGATCGGCCCGTACCGGATCGAACGGCAGATCGGTCACGGTGGGATGGGAACCGTCTACGTTGCCGTGCGCGCCGATCGGGCCTACCATCAGCAAGTCGCCGTCAAGCTCCTGCGCCCCGGTCTCGACACCGAGGACTTGGTTCGGCGCTTCCGCGTCGAGCGGCAGATTCTGGCCACCCTCGATCATCCCAACATCACCAAGCTGCTCGATGGCGGTGCCACCGAAGACGGACGCCCCTACCTGGTCATGGAGCATGTAGTCGGCGTCCCGATCGACGCCTACTGCGCGCGCCATCAGCTGAGCATTCGCGATCGCGTGGAGCTCTTTCGCAAGGTGTGCGACACCGTTCAGTTCGCTCACCAGAACCTGGTCGTGCACCGCGATCTCAAGCCGAGCAACATCCTGGTCACCCAAGCCGGCGAGCCGAAGCTGCTCGACTTCGGCATCGCCAAGCTTCTCGGCCCGACTGCCTTTCCTCAGACGATTCCGGAGACCGTTCCGGGCGTGCTGCCCATGACCCCGGCGTATGCCAGCCCCGAGCAGGTGCGCGGTCGCCCCGTGAGCACCGCCAGCGACCTCTATGCCCTCGGTGTCGTGCTCTACGAGCTACTCACCGGTCGCCGCCCTTATGCCGTGAGTGCCCTCAGCGGCCACGATCTCGTCGAAGCGATCTGCGACCAGGTGCCGACGCGCCCCTCGGTGGCGTCTGGGCCGCCCACCCACAGGGCATCGACGGAGGTGCAACCCAGCGCGCCCGGAGCCGAGGCCGAGCCCGCCGAGAAGGACAGCACCGAAGAGCCGTCCCCCGAGTCGACAGCCCAAGCACGGGCGACCGCCGATCTCGCGCGGTGGCGGCCCCAGCTCCGCGGCGACCTCGACAACATCGTCATGATGGCGCTGCGCAAGGATCCGCAACGACGCTATGCCTCGGCCGAGCGCATGGCGCAAGACCTTCGCTGCTTTCTCCACCACGAGCCCGTGTCGGCGAGGCCGGATCAGTGGTCCTATCGGGCGACAAAATTCGTGCGCCGCAACCGGCTCGGGGTTGGCGTGACCGCGAGTGTTTTCCTCGTCCTCTGCGTGCTGGTCGGCGCCCTCGCCTGGCAGCGGCAAGCGATCACGGACGAGCGCGATCGTTTTCGCGCGATCGCCAACGTGGTGGTCAACATGTTCGAGCTGCCCGACCCGGCCCGCAATCGTGGGCTACAGGTCACGGGCAAAGAATTGCTCGACCAGGCGGTGCGCTCGACCGAAGGACAGTTCGCCGAGCAGCCTGCCTTCCGCGCCGAGCTCGACCATACGATCGGCTTGACCTTCAAGGGCCTTGGTCTGTATCCGGAGGCAGCGTCGCATCTCGAACAGGCCTGGAAGCTTCGGGACACAGCCAGAGGTGCCGACGATGAAGCCGACCAGAGTCTGATCGAGCTGGCACACGTCCATGCACTGGCTGGCGACCACGATGCGAGCGAGAGGCTGGCCCGCCAAGCCCTGGACCGGACCCTCGGGCGCCACGGAAACAAGCATCCGAATGTCGTGGCCGCGCGCTACCGGCTGGCCCACGCACTGACCCTACAAGGCCGCTACGATGATGCGGAGGCGACCTTCCGCCTGGCCATCGACACCGCGCGTGAGCTCGACCTCGGCCTGCCCTTGGCCCAGCTGCTCCGGCACTTCGGCGTTCTGCTACGCGAACGTGCGCGCTACGACGAAGGCGAAGCCGTACTGCGCGAGGCCCTGGTCCAATTCGAGCGAAGCGCCGGCGAGGCACATCCCGGCTATGCGCTGGCGACCAACAACTTGGGCGTGCTCTTGCTCGAACGCGGCGCACCCGAGCAGGCGGAAGCGCTGCTCGAACGCTCGCTCAGCGTGCAGCGGCAACTCTTCGACGGTCCGCACCCCGAGGTCGCCACCGCACTCAACAACCTGGGACGGGTGGCCCGGGCCCAAGGCGATTACGCGCGTGCCAACGAACGACTCACCGAAGCCCTCGACGTGCTCGTCGCCCGCTATGGTGAGGCTGGTCACCCTCACCACGCCACGACACTCAGTAACCTCGCCGATCTGCGTGCCGACCAGGGAGACCGTGAAGAGGCCGAGTCACTGTACCGGCAAGCGCTCGCGCAGCGCCGACGAATCCTCGACCCCGACCATCCGGCGGTTGCCGAGAGCTTGAACAACCTGGCCCGAATCGTCCAGCAGCGCGGTGACCTGGACACCGCTGCTGAGCTTTTCGAGGAAGCGCTCGCGATCAGCCGGCGCGCCTTCGGCAACGAACATCCTCAAGGTGCGGCCATCCTCACGAATCTCGGGCAGCTCGCCTTGCGTGAACGCGCCCTCGACCTGGCGACGGAGCATTTCGAAAAGGCCATCGCAATTCTGGACAAGACACTTGGCGATGGCCATCCCGAGTCCATTGCACCCCGTGTCGGACTCGGTGACGTGCTGCGCTTGACGGACCGCCTGGACGAAGCGATTGCCGTGCTCGAAGATGCCCGCACCATCGCCGATTCGGTCGACGGAGCGCCCAGTCCAGATGCCGCCGCGGTACGGGTCAAGCTGGCGCAGATCCAGATTACTGCTGGCCAGCACACACGTGCGGAGCCCCTCCTGGTCGAAGCTCTGGCCTACTACGAAGCACATTTCGATGAAGACTATCTCTGGACCGCAGCAACCCGTTTTCAGCTCGCGACATGCCTGTTCGAGCAAGGAAAGATAGCGCGCGCCGAACCGCTCCTCGAGGCGACGTTCGATCGGCTCCGGGCAGACTATGGACTGGAGAACAAGGCGACTCGTGACATGCTCGGAAAGATGATCGAGGCCAACGAAGCCCTCGGCCAGCAAGCGCGGGCCGAGGCGCTTCGAGCTCTCCTAGACACACCATCCCGTGACTGATCCACAATGGGGCCAGGATGGAAAGGCAGGGCGCCGCGCCACGGCAGAGTCGAACCGAGATGAGCGAGCCATCCAAAGAGCAGATCACGCAGCTCTTGCTCCGCTGGAACGCGGGCAACAAGCAAGCCCTCGACGCGCTGATGCCGCTGGTTGCCAACGAGCTTCGGCGTCTCGCGGGTAGCTACCTCCGCAACGAAAACCAGGGACACACCCTGCAGCCGACGGCGCTGGTCAATGAGTGCTACCTGCGCCTGATCGACCGTCGCAAAGTCGACTGGCAAAGCCGCGCGCATTTCTTCGCCTTTGCCGCCCGCACGATGCGCCGCATCCTGGTGGATCACGCACGGGCGCGGGCAAGCGCCAAGCGCGGAAGTGGCATTCCACCCTTGTCACTCGAAACCGTGGTTCGTCTGCCGGCGAAGGAAGATGTCGATCTCCTGGCCCTCGACGATGCCCTGACCGACCTCGCCAACCTGGACCATCGCCAGAGCCAGATGGTCGAGCTACGCTTCTTCGGCGGACTCAGCATTCCCGAAATCGCCGCCGTGCTCGATGTCGCCGAGACGACCGTCAGCCGAGACTGGGTGAGCGCCAAAGCCTGGCTATCCCGCGAGCTCAAACGCAACTAGCTCCGCCCGCAGGCGATGGCGAGCGCCGCGGACATGCTACCCACCGACACCAACCAACTTCGAGCGGCGATCGCCAG
>CALFAM010000235.1 GCA_937948815.1 uncultured bacterium | reverse complement strand
GGGCCTCGGCTCGGTCTGCTGTCGCTTCTCTCCGAGCTCTTCGGCCTGACCACGGACAGCGCACGCTACGTCTACCTCTCGGACGGCGGCCACTTCGACAACCTGGGGCTCTATGAGCTGATTCGCCGTCGCTGCCGGATGGTTCTGGTCAGCGATGCCGGCGCTGACCCGTAGTACACCTTCGGAGACCTCGGCGCGGCCATTCGCAAGTGCCGCAACGATTTCGGAGTCGAAATCGAGATCGACACCAGCCGGCTGCGACCGGTCGAGCGCGGTCGTTCGACCTGGCATTGTGCGCTCGGCACCATCCACTATCCCAATGCCGAGCCTGGTGCGTCGCCGGGCACGTTGCTCTACCTCAAGGCGAGCCTGAACGGCGACGAGCCCGAAGACGTCCTCAACTACGCTGCCGAGCACGAGACGTTTCCCCATGAATCGACAGCGGACCAGTGGTTCGCCGAATCGCAGTTCGAGAGCTATCGCAAGCTGGGCGAGCACGTCACGCTGTCCACGTTCGCGAACATTGGCGCGGCACCTTCGGCACTGGACGACGAAGCGCTGGCGGTTGCCCTCAAGCGCGCCTGGTACCCGCCCAGCGCGGCGGCCGGCCAGGTCTTCACCCATCACGCACAGAACCTCGACAGCCTCTACGAACGGCTACGGGGCGATGACGCGCTGGCTTTCCTGCGTGCCCAGCTCTATCCCGAGTGGCGCAAGGCGGCGACCAGCCTCGACCTGGTCGGCGAGCCGCGTGGCGCCCTGCCGAGCACCACTGTCGAGCTCGATCATGGCCTCTACTTCTGCTCGATGCTCTTGCAGCTGGTGGAGAACGTCTACCTGGACTTGGCCCTCGAGCACGATGCCGAGCACCCCGATAACCGCGGTTGGATGAATCTCTTCCACTATTGGGCGAGCTCGCCGATGGTGCGGCTCACGTGGTCGCTCACGGCCGGCACTTTCGGTTCCCGTTTCCAGACCTGGGCGGAGCGAAGCCTCGGACTCGACCTGGGATCCGTCTCGGCCACGCCGCATCCTCCACGGCCCACCCCGGGCGCGCTCAACGAGACCGAGGCTGTGATCTTCGAGCGCCTTCGCGAGGGCCATCCCGACGCTGATCAACTCTTCGTGCTCAGCGTCGAGGTGCCGACGGGGCCCCCGAAGACAGCGCAGCAAGCGGCCGATTCAGCCACGTCCTTGCCCTTCGGCTTTGCCTTGGTCGCGGGTGAGCGCTTCGTCTACTTCCGTATTCAAGACCACCTGCGTCGCATGGGGCTCGCACGTCGGGCGCTGGAGGTCTTGTTGGAAGGGCATCCCGTCAACCAGCCGCCGCCGTTTGCGCCCAAGCCTCTCGAAGGGTTGGGCGAGCCGACCGAAGCCGATCTCGCCCGCTTCGCCCGGATGGTGCGCTCCGTCCACTTCGGCCTGGTGCAGAAGGGGGCCGACGCGTCGTCGACAGGTGCGGAGGAGCCGCGGTGACGGGTCGGCGGACGAACCCTGTGCCGTTTGGAGGCGCTGCGCCCGTGCCCGCTGTCGTGCTGGCGCTGGTGCTGACGCTGCCGCAGCTCGCATGCGGCCGCGCCTGCCCGACAGCGGTGGAGCCGGTCAGCGAGACGGCCGGTCTCGATGGCGACGTCGACTATCTCCAGGCCTTGCGGCAGGCTGTCGAGTCCGAGCACTCCGAGGCCGCCGCCCACTGGCTGCAGGACCGCGAAGCCTATGCCCACTTTGCGCAGGCGCGGCAGCGCGAGTTGGCAGACCATCCCTACCTCGCGCGCTTTCCGGCATGGACCGCGGCGCAGCGCAAGGGCTGGGATACCTGGTTCCACTGGACGGGTGGCAATCAGCTCACCTGGCGGGACCTGGCCCAGCGCAGCGAAGGGCGTCTCGATCTCCTGCGCCTGCTCGACAATCGGCTGCTTCCGCGCGAGGAGCGCTTCGCGCGTTTCGGCCTGATCAACGATCCGGACACCGTAGCGCCGCTGCACGGCGCGGATGGCGACTGCCAACCCGACGTGTACGGGCTGTGTCTCGATCGTGTCGAGGTCGTGCGGGAAGGGGAGGAGTCGCTCGCCTGGCTCGGGCGTCCGTCGGGGATCCTCGGTCTGCGCCTCTTCCCGAATCCCGACTTCCAGCTGACTGCGACCTGGGACGCCACTCGACCGTTCACGCCGCCCGCGGGTTGTGCTCCGGGCGCGCGTCCCGTTCGCGATGCCGCTGCCGTGGCGCGTGCGAGTCGCGAAGACTGCTACCAGCCGCCCTATGTCGTCGGCATGACCTGTGGCTTCTGCCACATCAGCTTCGACCCCGAGCATCCGCCGGATGATGTGACCGCGCCGGGCTGGGGCAACCTGGCCGGCGCGCTCGGCAACATCTACCTGCGCGAAGGGCAACTGTTCAGCTGGGTCTTGGACTTCGGTGCCGACGACTTCTACACCCACGTGCTCGAGTCACAGCCGCCGGGTACCAGCGACACCTCACGGCTCGCCACGGACGACCTGGACAATCCCGGGGCGATCAACGGCATTTTCCACCTCGATGCGCGCCTCGCCACGGCCGCAACCGAGACCCTGCCAAACGGGCGGGCCAGCACGGTGCCCCATGTGCTCAAGGATGGTGCCGATTCGGTTGGCGTGGCGCTGGCGGCGTTGCGCGTCTACGTCAACATCGGCATGCTCGGCAATCTCTGGCTGACCAAGCACGATGCCTACCTCCTCCTCGGCGGCACACCGCGGCCGCAGGAGCCATTCGACCTGCGGGCGGCGATGGTCACGGCCGACTATGCCGGGCAGCGGGCTTGGAACCACACCGAAGCACGGATGGACGATGTCGCGGCGTACCTGTCGACGGTCCGTGCCTTTCGCCTCGCCGACGCGGAAGGCGGCGCACGGTTTCTCGAAACAGACCCAGCAGTGCTCGACCGTGGCCGCCTGACCTTCGCCGACCACTGCGCCGGCTGCCACTCGAGCGTGCAGCCAGCCGTCGAACCGGACGATCAGCCTGCCTGGCGCCAGGCCATGCGCGCGCTGGTTCGCGACGAGGACTTCCTGCGTGGAAACTTCCTGTCCGACGATGCGCGCTATCCGGCAGCGGTAGTAGGTGTGAACCTAACGCGGAGTATGGGGACGAATGCCCTATCCGGCCAGATTTGGAACGACTTTTCGTCCCTCGACTACAAGCGTCTGCCGGCCATCGGTGCCGTCGCGCTGCAGGATCCGTTTGCCGAGGAGGCGTCGCGGACCTTCTGCCCGCCGGCGGGTGGCCGCGGTTACTACCGCACCGCATCCCTGGTGAGCCTGTGGGCCACCGCGCCCTTCTTTCACAACAACTCGGTGGGTCGGCACGTCCACGATCCGAGTCTGGAAGCGCGGATGGCGGCCTTCGACGATGCGACGACCCAGCTTCTTTGGCCGGCGCAGCGAACGGATCCCGCGGGCGAGGTCGGGCCTTACATCAAGCGTACGGGCGATCAGGTTTCTTGGCTGTCGTTGCCGAGCGGCCTGGAAGTGCCGGTGCCGCCGCACTACCCCATCAAGATGGTGGCCAATCTGCCGCTTCATGCCCTTGCCGAGAAGCTGCCGCAGTCGCTTCTCGAACGACTGACCGCGGGCCAGGACGAAACGCGTCAGGCGCGCAAGGAGCGCATCGTACGCGAGGTGCTGGGCAATGACACCTTGCGTGCGCTCCTGCGGAAGGTCTTGCTCGACGTCAACGGCGCGCCCGATTTCGTCGAAAACCGCGGCCACGAATCGATCGTCGCACGAATCAGCGACGACGCGGACAAACATGCATTGATCGCCTATTTGAGGACGCTCTAGCCGGGCAAGCTGACTTGCCGATCGTGAGGTACTGATGAAGAGTTTTGGAAAGTTCCTGTTTCGCGCCCTGATCGTGGTTGCCGCAGTGTGGCTGGTGCTCTTTCTCTGGCCGAAGATCTTCGACAAGCCGGCCAAGGACGAAGCCATGCTCGCCGGCAAGACGCCCGCCGACTTCCCGCAGGCCGCGGATCCGTTCTTCCGCGACATGGACGGTGGCGGCGTGCTCACGCCGGAACAAGAGATGGGACGCAACACCTGGCTGGTGTGGACCGGCGGCAACGAGGCCTTCTGGGACTACCTGTCGCATCATAGCTTCGGAACGTTCGACTTGCTCAAGACGCTCTCCTCCTACCCGTGCTCGCCAGAACAGGAAGGGCGCGCCCGGGACTACGAACGAAGCACGTTCACGCCCACCTATCCAGACCCGGCCCTCGCCAAGTCCTACGGACGCTATGGCTACAGCCAGGCTTCGTATCCCGACGACGGAGCGGGCCTCGGCACGGACGGCGCTTATGGCAGCGCATCGGGCGCGGCCTACGGGACGGATCTGGCCGGAGGGGGCGTCGGTGATGACGCCTACGGGCTGGCCAGCTACGAGAATGGCTACAGCAGCTACGAGAGCGTCTGCGCGGACACCATGTACCCGCGCACCGATGACAGCGGAAAACCCTTGCCCTACTACCGAAACTACCGTCGCGACAGCCGCTTCTGCTATCTCGGCTTGATGAACGAGCCCGGCTTTCAGAAAGCGACCAAGCCGGACGAGTGGGGCTTGTGTCTCGATGAGCGTACCGACTCACAGGATCCTTTCGACGAAGCGGTCTACGGCCGACCAACCGGTGTCTTGGGGCTCCGGATCTACGACAACCCGAACTTCGATGCCGAGGCCCAGGCGCGTTGGAAAGAGGCGATGGAATCCGATGCCTACTACCTCGATCCGGCGTTCTTCTCGTCGAGCGATCTCGTTCGGCCCTACCGCGTCGGGATGTCGTGCGCCTTCTGTCATGTGAGCCACCATCCGGCCAATCCGCCGGACGATCCCGAGAATCCCCAGTTCGCCAACCTTTCCGGAACCATCGGTGCGCAGTACTTCTGGTTCGGGCGCATCTTCGGGCCGAACGTCGGGCCTGAGAACTACGTCTACCACCTGCTCGAATCACAGCAGCCGGGCGCGGTCGACACCTCGTTCGTGCCCACCGACTACATTCTCAATCCGCGTGCGATGAACGCCGTCTTCGAGGTCGGTGTGCGGATCGGCGAAGATGTCGCGGGACGTTTCCACAAGGAAACCAGCACGGGCGGCGCCCTCGATCTGCCCGAGGTGGAGGAGAAGGGGCCGACCTTCGGGGTGCCGATGGTCCTCTGGGATGGCGCCGACTCCGTGGGTGTCGACGCCGCGCTCACCCGTGTCTACATCAACATCGGTGAGTACCACCAGGAGTGGATTCGTCACATCACGCCGCTGGTCGGGCTCAAGAAGCAGAGCCCGATCACGGTCAAGGCGGCGCAGGAGAACTCGACCTATTGGAACAGCACCCAAGAACGTGCTTTGAATCTCAAGCACTACCTGGCCACAGCAGGTGATCCGAGCTTCAATCCCATGTACCTCGGCCAAGAGGTCCTGATGGGAGACACCGAGCCCGAAGCCTACGACGCCCAACTCGCGCGCGGCAAGGTGGTCTTCGCCGAGACCTGTGCACGCTGCCATTCGAGCAAGATTCCCAAGCCCGCCAAGGGCCTCGATGATTCGGGCTGCGGTGGCGCCAACTACCGCCAATGCTTCGACGAATACTGGGCGTGGACCGAGACCGAGGACTTCAAGTCGAAGATGCGCGAGATCGTCCTGCGCGACGACTTCCTCGAGGACAACTACCTTTCCACCGATGCCCGCATCCCGGTCGATGTGCTCGAGACCGAAGTGTGCAGCGCCATGGCGTCAAATGCGATCGAGGGACACATCTGGGACAACTTCTCCTCGGAGACGTACAAGAGCCTGCCGTCGGTGGGCAACCTCGAGATCTATGCACCGGTTCGGTTGGACGATCCCCTCGAACCGCGTCCCTGGCCAACCGAAGGCGGCGGTCCCGGTGGGGCGCCCCTGCCCGCACCCGCGGGGGGACGTGGCTACCAGCATGTACCGTCGCTCGTTCACATCTGGTCGACCGCGCCGTATTTGCACAACAACGAGGTGGGGTGGTTTACCAACGATCCGTCGACCGAGGGACGCTTGGTGGCCTTCGACCATGGCATGCGCGAGCTGCTGTGGCCGGAGCGTCGGGGCACGACGGTTCATCGCACAGATCGCGAGACCAACCTGTCGATTCAGACCTCCGCGCTCCCGGGCGCGCTGGGTGGACTGGTGGAAAGCAACCTGGTGCAAAAGCTGTTGCGCGCCATCGGTCTCGGCCACCTGGCGGGTGAAGGCACGCTGGAGATCGGCCCGATTCCGGCTGGAACACCGGTCAGCCTGATCAGCAACCTGAACATCGATCGCACGGACCCTCGGGTCAACACCAAGGAGATGGTCGGCCTCTTGTTGGCGATTCAGAAGAAACTCAAGGAGGTTGGCGCCACAGACGATCCGGTCTCGGTATGGACCGATCCCGAGTTCCTCGCTCGCTTGATCGACGCAAGCGCCTGCCCGGATTTCGTGGTCGATCGCGGACACGAGTTCGGTGCTGATCTTCCGGACGAAGACAAGGAAGCGCTGATCGCCTTCGTCAAGACCTTCTGATACGAGGCAGTTGATCTGGCATGACCGAGTACGAGTACATCGTCGTGGGTTCGGGGGCTGGTGGCGGCCCCCTGGCCGCCAACCTGGCGCTCGCGGGGCATCGGGTGTTGCTGCTCGAAGCAGGCGGCGCCGACGAGCCCTACGACTATCAGGTACCGGCCTTTCACCCCTTTGCTTCCGAGCATCCGGACCTGTCCTGGGAGTTCTTTGTCCAGCACTACGACGATCCGGCACAGCAGATGCGCGACGATAAATACGTTGCGGAGAAGCAGGGCGTCTTCTACCCGCGGGCTGGCACCCTCGGAGGCTGCACGGCGCACAACGCCATGATCATGGTCTATCCGGACAACCGTGACTGGGACCGCATCGCCGTGCTCACCGGTGACGATTCTTGGCGGGCCGAGCACATGCGCACGTACTACGAGCGCCTCGAGGACTGCCAATACCGTCCCTGGTGGCGTCGCTATGCGCGCTGGTTCCGCTGGAATCCGAGCCGTCACGGATTCAAGAACGGTTGGCTGACGACCACGGAGGCCGATCCCAAGCTGGCACTCCAGGACGAGGAGATGCTGGCGATCATCAAGCGGGCCGTCCACGGCGCGCTCTTCGGCATCGGTGATCTGATCAAGAGAGTCCTGGCCTTACCGTGGACGTTC
>CALFAM010000234.1 GCA_937948815.1 uncultured bacterium | reverse complement strand
CCAGGATTGAATGCCGAGCGACGGGCCGCCCTCGATCGCGCCGTGGCGGAGCGTGGCTTCGAAGGCTACTTTCGCTGGGACCTGGAGAACCTCTTGACGCTCGAGCCGCCACGCCCTGGCTACTCCACGTGGCTCGCTGCGGCCTACTCGGGAATCGGTGACACTGAGAAGGCACTGGTCGCCCTGGCCCAGGCGGCCGAGCAGCGCAGCCTCTGGCTGCTCCACACCCTCAAGTCACCCGCCTTCGACGCCATTCGTGACGATCCACGCTTCGACGTCGCGCTGGGCGACCTTCCGGCATGGAAGCCGGCGCCCGTAGTCCGCGACGAGTGAGCCGCCGTACGCGGGCAGCAAGACGACCGTTGGATGTGATGCTCACTGTCCCTCAGCTCCTGGCTCGCCTTCGTCCGACCGAGTGAGGCCCCGCTCGTCCGTCCGACCGAGTGAGGCCCCGCTCGTCAGCTGCCGGGCGAAGCGGGGTATGGGAGTCGTTCAGGCGCTTCCGAAGCACGTCGCGGGTGGTGTCGAGCGCCGATGCAGGCCGAACCGAGGACGCCGGGACGTTCGCCAGGCCGGCCAGTGCTTGCTTCAGAAGCTGCGTGCGCCCGCCGCGGAGCGTGACGAGCTCGTTCGCCGCGTCTTCCAAGCGCGGCCCGTCGCCGGCCCTGGCAGCGAACAACAGGCGATCGAGTAGCAAGCGACCGTTTCGCGGCCTTGCGGGCAGAATCTGCTCGAGCAGGGCGAGCCCTTCTGCCGCGTGCTGTCGGGACGAGCCCTGACGCCGCCAAGCAATGCGCAGGATCGTGGCGGCACGAAAGGCTGGGTGGCCCGGTGGAACAGCGGCGAGGTCCGCTTCGAGGTCCTGGACGCGCGCCGGATTGCGCAGCGAGAGCTGGCGTCGGCCCTCGAGAACGGTGGCAAGGTCCGAATCGCAGACGGCCGCTCGGTCCAAGAGGGCGCTATCTCGGCGCGCGATGGTCGGATGGGGAGCTGACAGCAGGACTGCCGCAAGCGCTTCCTGAGCGATCGGATCGGCCGGCGTACAGCCTTCACCCAGGGATCGGAGCAGGCGTGCGCGGCCACGGCCGACTTTGCCGGCTCGCAGCTCGACGAGCCCGAGTGCGATTCTTTGCGCGCGTGGGTCGAGGATGCCAGCCGCCAGGGTCCGGCCGCGCGCGACTTGGTTCCGCCCGAGCAGGCCACGGACGGTCGACACGGCGTCCGGGCTGGTCATCGCGCTGCGCAGTGGATCGTGGTTGGCAAAAAGGTCATCGGCAGTGGTCTTGTTCGCGGCCCTCAAGACCTTGGGGGAGCGGGTCTTGAACAGATTGCGCTGGTCCGTGGCGACTGGACTGCCTGCCGCGAATGCACGGCTGCCGGCCGCATCGAGCCGACGGTCGAGCAACAGGTCATCGACGCTTGGCGTGCCCAGAGCGCGCCAAGCGTCCCGCGCGTGGCCGAATCCGCCTTCGGTCGGCACGAGCGGCTGACGACTGGCCATCAGGACCAGCGCGCCACCTGGTTGGGGGTGGTAGACCTCGACATGGGGGAAGACTTCGAGCAGGGTGGCGATCAAGACTCCGGTCAGAGCGCGGTCGACAAAGCGGAGGCCGATCCACTGGACGAAGACGCCATCGGGCGTGAGGCGCTGGCGCACCAGCTCGAACAGCTCGCGCGTGAAGAGGTGCGAGGATCCGGCGGTCCACGGGTGCGAAGGCTGCGACACGATCACATCGTAGTGTTGGGTGGTGAGCTGTAGCGCGCTGCGCGCGTCGTCGTAGTGAATGCGCAGGCGCGGATCGGCCAGCGGGTCGCTGGCGCGCATCGAGGTCACCTCCCGGTTGGCTGCCACGACCTCGGGCTCGAGCTCGACCACGTCGACCTGCGTGATCGAACGGGGGGCGCTGGACGCGGTGATGCCGGCGCCCAGGCCGATCACCATCATCGAACGCGCCTCGGGGCGGACCGTCACCGGCAGCATCGACAGCCAGCGCGCAATGGCGCCATGACGCAGGCGTTTCCCGGGTCGATGAATCAGCGACTCGGGCAGGCCGTTGGTCGACAGGCGTAAATCACGGCCGATGGGGTGCAAGAGCACCGTGGCGCTGCGACCCACGGCATAGAAGGTCGGCATGCTGGCCAGGTGGTTGCTCAGCGGCGCGGTGCGCAGGGTGTGCCAGGGTGTTGCGGGCGGCAGCACCAGCAGCATGGCGCTGCCCGCGAGCGCGGCACCAGCAGCCCAGGAGGACCGCGTCGTGCGCCGGTCGGGCTGGCGGGAGCGGATCAGCAGGGCTGCAGCGAATGCACTGACCAGGCTGATGCCGATCAGCAAGCAGGCCATGCCGGCGAAGCGCAGCGCGGGCAGCAGCAGGAAGCCCACGGCGACCGCACCGCCGATGGCGCCGACGGTGTTCCAGGCGAACACGTGGGCACTGGCCGTTCCGGCGGCCTTTGCGTCCCCCGCGACGAGGCGCACCGCGCACGGAAAGGCGGCGCCCATCATCAGCGCTCCCGGGAGCAGGGTAGCCGCGGCCAAGGTGCTGGCCGCGAGGAGGTTGCCCTGGCTGGTGTCGACCCCGCGCGCCAGAGGATCGAGGGCCGCGAAGGCGGCCCACGAGGCCACGGCAACTCCGAGCTGGGAGGTGAAGAGCCCAACAGCCGCCCGCCCTCTGCTGGAAATCCAGGTCGCCGCCAGCATCGAACCGAGGGCAATGCCGACCAGGAAGGTTGTCAGCATGGTGGCGAAGGCGTAGATGCTGCCGCCGAGCAGGTGGGTGAGAAGCCGCGTCCAGACGATCTCCCAGCCGAAGGCCACGAAACCCGAAGACGCGATGATGGCGAGGGCCGCGATCCGCCGTCGAGCGGGCTCACGCGGAGGCGTGTCGGTTCGCAATGGCAGCGTCTCGCGCGGTGCGCCACGAGCCCCTGATCGCGCGTCGAGTACCCAGGCGAGCAGGCCGACGGCTCCGTTGGTGCTCGCCGCGATCCAGATCGTGACATCCAGGCTCCAGGTCGGCAGCAACCAGAAAGCGGTCACCACCACGCCGATCGCGGCACCAGCCGTATTGGCGCCGTAGAGCAAGGCGACTCGCGGTCCGAGCTGCCGATCGCGCTCGACCACCCAGCGCGCCAGGATTGGCAAGCTGGCTCCCATCGCAGCGGTCGGCACGAACAGAATGACGAAGGTGCATACGAGGTAGAAGGCCGCCGAAGACGGGCCACCGACGGCGGCGAGCTGGTCGCTGGCGAAAAGCGCGATCCGCAGTCTCGATGCTGCTTCGAAGGCGATGGGCACGGCCAGGGCTGCGAGGGCGATCAACACCTCGATCACGGCATAGGCGCGCAAGGGGCGGCGCATCTGGTCGAGCCACCTCCCGGCAAGGTGGGCACCCGCGGCCAGTCCCGCCATGTAGGCCGCCAACACCGAGGCCACGGCCAAGTGCGAGGCGCCAAAGACCAGGCCGAGCTCCTCGACCCAGGCCGTTTGATACATCAGCGCGGCGCTGCCCGAGAGCACGAAGCACGCCAGCACTGCGGCAAAGCGGAGCGGCGAATCAGCCGCCTGCCCATCCGACTCTTCACCCGGGGTCGGACCACCCCGTGCGGTGGCAAGCGCTGAGGTGGGCATGCCGCCGACTCTACCGTGCACGGCGGGTCATCGGGCACCGTGCTGATGGGATGTCGTGCCGAAGGGATAGAGTGCGCGACCATGGAACGCTGGCTCATGATCATGGCGCTGTGGTGGCCAGCAGCGCTGATGCCTGGCGACGGTGTTTCCGCGGAAGATCAGGCTGCCGCAGAGGGTCGGCCTGCCGTGGAAGGCCAGGCAGCCGCACAAGACCGTACTGTCGCGTCTCCTGCAGAGAACCCTGCGGTGGCGAGCCCTGCGGCCCCGCGACCCCTGGCGACCTATCGCGCGGAAATCAGCGAGCGCGACCTGGCGAGCTGGCGTGCTCAACTGAGTGCCGAAGCTGGTCTCGATCGCGAACAAGCGATCGAGGCGATGGTCCTCACGAGGGCCTTCGCTGCCGAAGCTCTGCGATTGGGACTCGACCAACGCCCCGACGTTCGCGTCGAGCTCCTCCAAGTCCGTGGGCAGCGCGCCATGCAGGCTCTCCGGCGGCACGTCTCGGCCTCGATCACGGTCAGCGAAGCTGAAGTCGCAGCGGAGGTCGACGCGCTCGAGGGCAAGGTCGGCTTGCCGAGGCGCATTCGCCTGCGCAATCTCTTCAAGCGCGTGCCCCCGGATGCCACTGGTGCGGAGAAGGCAGTGATTCACGACGCGATGATGGCGCTTCGGCAACGCGTTCTGGACGGTGAAGACTTCGCCGCGCTGGCTACAGCCGAATCCGACTCGCCGACCCGTCAGCGTGGTGGGCTGCTTGGCAACGTCCGGGCCGGCACCCTGCGTCCTTCGGTCGAACGTGTGGCCTGGACGCTTCGTGCCGGAGAGGTCAGCGCCGTGCTCGAAGAGCAAGAAGGGTTTACCTTGCTCTACTGCGAGCGGGTGCTCGAAGCAGTGGTCCGAACACCGGGCGAGATTCGAGAGATCGCCCGACAGCGGCTCGAGAACCAGGCTTGGCGTCGCGATTGGACCGCGATGGAAGCCCATCTCTTGGCACGGGCCGATGCCGACTGGCAGTGGTCGGCACTCATGCCCGAGCCGGGACCGATCGATCCCGATGCGGTTCTCGTTACTTTTCGAGGGGACCGTCTCACCGTGGGCGAGACGCACGCGTTGCTCGCGCCGCATGCCGCCCTCGCGGCGCTGGCGGCGCGACCGCGCGAGCAGCTCATGCGACATGCCGAGCCGTTTCTTCGCGGGCAGATGGCGGTCCGTGAGGTCGTCACGCGTGGTCTCGATTCCGAAGCGTCCGATGCGGGAGCTACCTGGACCGTGGAGCGCGTGCTCGCCGCCAAGGCCACTGCCGAGCTCGTGTCGCGCCGGCTGGAGGTGCCGACCGATGCCGAGGCTGATGCTCTGATCCGTGATCACCCTACGCGCTTCCAGCGCCCAGAGCAGGTCGTCCTTCAGCTCATCACGCTGCCTTTCGAGGCCACGGACCCCCGCCCAGCCTACGTCCTCGCCGAGCAGATCATGACGCGTCTCGGAGCGGGCGAGGCGACCTTCGGCGAGCTGGCGCGCCTGTATTCGGCACATCCGAGCGCGGAGGAACGCGGACGCATCCCCGCGATCCCCCGGCACGGCGTCGCGGGCCGCATCGGGATCGAGGCTGCACGCGCACTCAAGCGCCTCGCGCCCGGAGAGCGCAGCGGCTGGGTTCAAGACGACGAGCGAGGTCAGCTCTGGCTCATCGAGCTCGTCGCAATCGAGCCGCCGCGTGCGCTCGAGTCGGCAGAGGCCCGCGGGCGTGCTCGGCAGATTCTTGGCCAGGCGCGCGCTGAGGCGCTTGCGGATACCGTGAGCCGCGAGTGGCTGGAGCGCCTCGAGCTTCGCGTTTCAGACGAGCCGTGATCCCATCAGGGCGTCGCGATCAACCGCTCGATCGCGCCTTCGTCGATCCTGAAGGAGGCTTCGGCGAGCAGGGATTCACTGACCTCGTGGAAGAGCTCGGGGCCGTTCTGGGCGAGGATGTCGTCGATCACCTGTTCACGGACCGTTTCGAGCGGTAGCGGTTGCGGTTCGCTGCGTGAAACCACAGTGAAGAGTGCCAGCGCATCGCCCGAGCGATAGGGTGGTGCGTGCTCGCCGGGTTGCAGCAGCGACGCGAAGCGCACCGCTGGCGGATCGAGGCGGGCCAACGCAGCGATCGTCAGAGGACCGCTCCGCTTCACGTCCCCCGCCAGGTTCTCGGCCAGCGCCACGAGGGTCGTTTCACCCTCGTCGAGGGCCTTGCGGGCGGCTTCCAGGCGGGCCATGGTGCGACCGGCCGCGTCGCCGATCGGTACGGTGAGGCGGTCGATCTCGAGACGTAGCGGCGTGGCGAAGCGCATGCGATGCGCGGCGTGATGCCGTTCGATGCGTTCGGTGTCGCGCGCGACGTGGTCGCGCATGCGCGCGGCCAGGCGTCGCTCGATGCGCTGCTGCCGCTGGCTGGCCAGGATGCGTTCCGTGGGCAGATCGAAGTGCTCGCCGGCTTCCTCGCGGGAACGCATGGCCGAATAGATGATCGCCCGATCGCGCCAATCCGTGAGCAGCTGCTCCGCCAGGGACGCGCCGGCCAAGGGCGTATCAGCCAGGTCGCCGAGGCTGCGAGACAGAAGCAGCAACTGCTCGCGCAGTACGCCCACGGTGAGTCGGAAGCGCCCCACCCGCAGAACCTCCTGTTTGTCCGCGCCGGTCGCAAGCAAGGCATGCAGACGGGCCGGATCCACCGCCAGCGTGTCGTCCGGCATGGGCATCGCCTCGGCGGCAGCACGGAGGCGTTCGGCCTCGCGCTCGATGTGCAAGGCCTGACCGAGGATCTGACGAATTTCCTCGAACGTCGGATCGTGTGTTTCGAGCACATTCGAGACGTAGAAGAGGTGGGCACCTTCTGCGGTCGACACGGGCTCGCTCGGGACTTCGGCCTCGAGCGCGAAGACCACACGGTCGAAATCGGGAGGGAACGTGCCGCGCGCGACGAAGCCGAGCAGACCGTCATGGTGACGGGTTTCCGATTCCGACAGCTCGCGTGCGGCGCGCTCGAAGGGAAGACCGTCGAGGATCTGCTGGCGCAAGGCCTCGATCCGGCGCCAGGTCGCGACCGGATCGCCGTCTTCCGGATAGCGCAGGAAGATGTGGCGGACCCGCCGGGTCTCCTCGCGCCGGAACCGGTCGCGCCGGGCGTCGAAGGCTGCGCGCAGATCCGCTTCGGTGATCGCTGGCGGCGGATCGAGACTCGCGAGATGGTGCTGGCTGTACGCGAAGACTCGATGCCGCAGGTCGAGGTCGCCATCGCCATTGCCATTGCCATTGCCATCGCCCTGCGAGACTTCGTCGTTCGCATCCCCAACGAGGATCAGCTCCTCGATGGCCAGGCGTCGAGCCAACTCGCGGTAGCGCTCGGCCGGGGTTTGCTGGAAATCGGGTCGATCGAGGGTGCCGAGACGGCCAGCGAGACGATCGAGATCTTGGCTGGTGATCACGCCGAGGCGGGTCGAGGCGACAATGATGGGTTCCTCTGGAGAAGGATGATGCCTCTCGTTCTCTCGGCGGTCACCGCAGGACACGAGCGCGAGCGCCAAGGTTGTGATCGCGCACCCCCGGAGCGTACGCGCCATCATGACGGCGCTCCGACGAGCCGGGCGGCGAGGGCGGCTTCGGGGCTCTGGGGCGCGAGCTCGCCGAGCGCTTCGGTTTCTACCTTCGCCTGGTCGAGACGCCCGAGGGCTACCAGCACTTCGACCAGGGCGGCGCGCGCCTGGAGGTAGGGCGGCCGGAGCCGCGCGGCCCGGCGGAAATGGTCGGCCGCGCGCGCGAGGCGTCCGGTTTCGACCAGCAGGGCACCGAAATTGAAGTGCGCTCGCGCGAAGAAGGGATCATCCGCGATGGCCTGTGTGAGGTCGGCCTCCGCCCCCGCGAGATCGCCCGCCACCACGCGCTGAATGGCACGATCGACGCGCGCCGGAACAAAGGCGGGCTCGAGCGCCAGCGCGGCATCGAAGAGGTTGTGGGCGTCGACCGGATCGCCGAAGCGCTGCGTGAAGCGGGCGAGCTGGTACTGCCCTTCAGCGGTCGAATCGAGGGCTTCTGCCTCGGCCAGCTTGGCGTAGCCCGTGCTGGCGTCGCCCGCGGCGAAATAGACGCCCGACGCCATACGCAGCAAGGTTGCGGGCGGCGGGTAGGCGCCGCCCTGCTCGCCCAACTGGTGCAGGATGCCCAGGGCGGCGTCGTGGTCCCCGATGCGCATCATGGCCTTGACCATCATCTCGAGGTAGTAGGGATTGCCGGGGTCGGTGCGCAGCAGGTCGCGAATGAAGCCTTGCGCTTCGAGCGCCTTGCCTCGAAACAGCAGTTGGCGTGCCTGGCTGAACGCGGTGACGCTGGCGGCATGGTCCTGCGGCGGATCGCCGTCCTCCCGCAGGCGTTCGACGATCGTGCCCACCTTGTCGCCGGCGCTTTGGAGGTAGCCGAGGGCGCGCAGTCGGCTTGCGGCTTCCTCGTCGATGGCCACGGAGCTGTCCAGATCAGGCGCGGCGTGCTCGGTGAGGTAGCGCGCCAGACGCCCGCGCATCTGCGTCGCGAGCTCGGGTCGGGCGGCAACCAGGTCGTCGAGCTCGTGAGGGTCACTCGCCAGATCATAGAGCTCGGGCCGCGGCCCGTGGATGTACTTGTTTTCATCGAGCACCAGCGCACGCAGCTCGCCCCAGCCGCGGCTCAGGCGCGGGGAGAGCGTCTCGGCGTAGATCGGCCGCTGCCGGGCCGGAAGTGCCTGCCCTTCGAGCAGGGGGCGCAGGCTCACGCCTTGGATGCCCGCCGGCGGGTCGATGTCGAGCAGATCGAGGATCGTGGGCACGATGTCGACGGTGGAGACGCGCTGGTCGACACGCCGGCCACTTTCGGCTCGGTATTCGTTCTGGTATCCGTTTCCGGGCACGTGGATGATCAGCGGTACGCGTAGGGTCGATTGATAGGCGAGCAGCGAGTGGGTCGACTCGTCGTGCTCGCCGCGACCTTCGCCGTGATCCGACGTCAGCACGACCAGCGTGCGGTCGCGCACGCCCAGGCGTTCGAGGTGGTCGAGCACGGCCCCGAGGCTCTCGTCGGCGTAGGCGATCTCACCGTCGTAGAGATCGTGGACGAAGAGCTGGTCATAGGGCGACGGTGGTTCATGGGGATGGTGAGGGTCGAAGTAGTGGAGCCAGGCGAAGAAGGGCTGATCGCTGCGTGCTTCGACGTGGGCCTCGAGCCAGGGCACGAGCGCTTCGTTGACGCGTGCCGCGGGACGCTCATCGAAGAAAAGGCGGGACTTGGGCAGCACCTGCTGGCCGAAGACATCCTCGTAGGGCGAGGTCAGATGATCGTCGAAGTGCTCGAAGCCTTGGTCGATGCCGAATTGGGCCGTCAGGGGAAAGCTGCCAATGGCGGCGCCGGTGCGATAGCCCGCGTCACGCAGCACCTCGGCCAGCGTGACCTGCTCGTCGCCG
The DNA here is from genome assembly GCA_937948815.1 of uncultured bacterium. Lineage (GTDB taxonomy): Bacteria > Acidobacteriota > Thermoanaerobaculia > Multivoradales > J023 > J023. The sequence goes on along the minus strand of CALFAM010000234.1, from coordinate 1,553 downwards.
AGCACGAAGAGGCCGTTGTCGCGCACCCCGTGCGCAAGCGGCACCTTGCCAGTCATGATGCTGGAGTGCGACGGCAGGGTAATCGGTACCGTCGCCATGGCTTGTTCGAAGACGACGCCGTTCGCCGCCAGCGTGTCGGCCACCGGCGTTCGGGCACCCTCGTGGCCGTAGGCGCCGAGGTGGTCGGCGCGGGTAGTGTCGAAGGTCACCACCAGCACGTTCCACGGTTGGGCGCTGCGTAAGGACGCACCACTCGGTGACGATGGCGGGGCACAGGCGACCGCGCCCAAGACGAACAGGGCGAGAAGAAGGAGTCCGGGCCCGAAGCTGCCCCGAGCCGCGGCGCACGTCACGACGGGATCAATCGTTGTCGCGTTCGGGCGTCTTCGAAACGGGGGCGTCGGTGATGCTGAAGTCCATCAGCTCGACCGGCGTCACCACGTTGCCAGTCACTCGGAAGACCAGGTTCCGGTTGCCGGCTGCCATGAGGCCCGTACCGGAATTGGGAAACGCGGTCGCCGGGTCATTCAGGGTGAAGAGGTGGAATCCCTGGCCGCCAGCGGAGTTGGTGTCGACGCCGACCCGCGTGAACATGGTGTTGAACTGGAAGATTCCCGCAAGGAAGCTGCCGTTCATGTAGGTGTTGTTCGTGACCATGGTGTCGATCGTGTGGGTATTGAGGCCCACTCCGTAGTTGACCGCCGCCGACGTTTTTTGAACGGCCATTGTTCCCATGACATCGCTGTAGAGGCTCCAATAGCCCGCGTTGATGGACGTGCGCAGCATCTCGAACGAAATCATCGTGATCGAGCCCGTATTTTCCACCGGTACGATGGCGGTGCCGGCTCCGTTGAGCGCGCTCTCATAGCGGTTGACGAGCGAGCGCGACGAATCGACCGCCGTGAAGAACCCCGTCACCGTACCGCTGTCGTATTGGATGGTCGTCCCCGCGACCTTGGCGACGGGCGCGTCGGGGGCCGACACTGCACGCGGCTCAGGCAGGGCCCGGTACCCCGGTTCGTCTTGAACGACACCTGCGCGCTGTGCCGCGGCCTCGCGTTCCGCGCGAAAAGCCCGCCGCGCCGCGCGGCGCTCCTCTCGGCTCATTCCGGCCAGCACCTCGGGATCGAGTCGCTCGACCTTGTCCATCGTCTCGCCGGCATTCGATCCGCCAGCGGGCTGACCGGAGAGCGAGAAGACGAGCCCAGACGTCAAGCAGAACGCCAGACCGAGTAGCAGCGCGGCGCGGATGACGAGTCGGCCAGTGATTCGGAACGGCGTACGGGAATGGAAGCGCATGGGGAAGAGTCTCCTGGGGGAAGCCCAATCGAGGTCGAGTTCCTGAAAACTCTAGCAGGCAAAATCGCGCACAAACAAGGTATCGCACGGCAATCAGACCGCTTTCACATCGCTCTCGAACTTTCTGGATTGAAAGTGTTTCACCATCGTCCATTCGTGCGCATGTCTTCTTGAGCGGTTTACATTGAGGCATTCCGCGCACGCAGCAACCTAAACACCCCCGCGATGGCAATAGGAAACACGCATCTCCGATG